>NZ_LVWH01000207.1:0-36736 GCF_001909045.1 Paenibacillus sp. P3E
CTTTAATTCCGAAAAAACAATACCCATTCACAACTTTTTCCTTTTGCCTGATTCTTCATACCACCCCTTATTGTCGCAGTTCTTGTACAAAATTATGCGCGTTCCCCTACTTTCTATACTCCAATCTGAAGATTAAGTAACAGTTACTCACTTTTCGATATACAATTCTGCACCAAATAGGCTA
Source organism: Paenibacillus sp. P3E (assembly GCF_001909045.1). Lineage (NCBI taxonomy): Bacteria > Bacillati > Bacillota > Bacilli > Caryophanales > Paenibacillaceae > Paenibacillus > Paenibacillus sp. P3E. The sequence continues at coordinate 185 of NZ_LVWH01000207.1, forward strand.
CAATAGTTCAGCAAAAGTGCAGAAGGAAGGTTGATTGATATAATGAAAATCCACAACAATAAACGGATATTTTCTTCAAAAAAAACAAATCTATATACACTTACCATGCTCATGGCTGCCAGCTTCATTCTCGCGAGCTGTAAAGACACTCCATTGCCATTAGGGAATGCTGCGGAATCCAGCGTAGCTGCTGCTGAGAATGCAACAGCTCCTGTATCGTTCTGGGTGGCTACAGATACCCATTATCTCGATAAGGACCTTCAGGATGGCGGAGAAGCCTTTCAGGCCTACGTGAACGGCGGAGACGGGAAAATCCTGCCTTATAGCGATGAACTAATGGAAGCCCTCGTCTATGACGCGCAGCAGAAGAAGCCGGAATTTTTGATTCTCAGTGGTGATCTTACCAATAACGGGGAAGCAAGCAGCCATAAGAAGCTGGCGGAGAAGTTGAAACGTGTGGAAGCATCAGGCACCGATGTCTATGTCATTCCTGGTAATCACGACTTGAATAATCCCTGGGCGAGATCGTTCAAAGCGGACAAACAGATCGTTGCGGAGCATATCACTCCGGGGGATTTTACAGAGCTGTATTCTGATTTTGGCTATAGTGAAGCAATCTCCCGTGACAAGGACAGCCTAAGCTACCTCGTTCAAGCGGCACCGGGGCTATATCTACTGATGATCGACAGCAGCCAATATGCCAACAATGAAAGCTACGGATTTCCCCAGACGGACGGCCGCATCCTCCCTTCTACCCTCTCCTGGATGGATGAATGCGCGAAGCTGGCAGCTGAGAAACAGGCCTCGATCATTACGGTGATGCATCATAACCTTCTCAGCCATACCTCCATGTCTGTGTCGGGATTCAAGCTTAACAACAGTCAGGAAACCATGAAGACACTTCGTAAGGACGGGCTTAATCTTGTATTGTCCGGGCATATCCACATGCAGGATATCGCACGCGATCCAGACGGTACGACTGACTCCAGAGACACTCCAGTCTATGATATTGCTACCAGTGCCATGGCCGTGAACCCGCATCAATATGGTGCAATGAGCTTTGATCCTGTAACCAGGGCTGTAACCTATCACACTGCGGCAGTAGATGTTGAAGGCTGGGCCAAGGCTAATGGAAATACCGATCCCCATTTACTGGCCTTTAAAAGCTACGCCGAGGGGGTATTCGCCGGGCAATCGTATAACAAGGCGATGGCCCGCCTCAAAGACTCCACCTTTAGCGAAAGTGAAAAACAATCGATGGCTAAAGTGATGGCCCGGCTGAACGTGAATTATTTCGCCGGAACTGCTGCCAATGCTTTGGATGAGATCAAGTCCATGCCGGGTTATAAACTGTGGATGGGCATGGATGGCGGCTTCATGTCCGGTTATATACAGAGTATGGCTGAGGATAAAGTACTCAGCAATGTCTCGCTTGACATGGTATTGACCCAACCCAAATCATTGAGTGAGTGAAATATCACGGCGTGGCACAACAAAAAACCGGAACCTCTTGTATAAGAGATTCCGGCTTTTTGTTGTTAATGATTGTTTACGGACGGTCAATGTAGATGTAACCATCTTCATCTTTTTCTACCTTGGCATGAAGCGCTTCTGCCAGCAGACGAAGCGGTACATAAGCATCACCGTATTCGTCCACGAATACCGGCTGGGCAAGCTTCACTGTCTTTCCGTTGATCAGAACCTTGTCAGAGCCGATTTTGAATACCAGCTTATCTCCGTAGACGTCATCGGTAACATTGATGGCGCGGTTAGCCCCATCCCACTCGACTACAGCATCCATATCTTCTGCCAGATACCGCAGTGGCACATAAGTGGTGTTTCCTTCAACAATCGGATAATAGTAATCATCATCCGGTGCAATCATCAGAGATTTCGCAGTGATATTCAAATCATTCTTGAGCATGTTATATACATCTGAACCTGGTTCAAAGCTTCGGAGTGTCTGCCCCGGAGTAAGCTCGGCAGAAGACAAATCCAACGCTCCCTTTGTCGAGATCGGATTAGCAGTTACTGCACCATTCACATTCCAGGTTTGCGTATCCATTTTGAGGGAAATGCTCTGAAGAGGCAGGTCCTTACTGGCTGGCAATGCGACGAAGAGATTGATATTCTGCTTGCGCACATGGAATCCGCTATCCACAAACATATCAATATTCAGCTTGGTCTCTTTGCTGAGGATGGTTTTCAGTTCCGGTGTTGAAGCATAAAGATTATCCAACTGTTTATCATAGACAAGCAGAAGTGCATCTACAGCCAATTTGGCCGCATCATGCGCCACAGTCACTACACCTTCCTTGTTTTCCAGAGGAATTTCACCCAGACCCAGATCGCTGAGTTCATCTGCGCCTACACCATTCGCTTCCAGGAGCGGGTACAGATAATCATAGAGACCGCTGATGAAATTGGTAAAGCCCTCAGTATCCTTGGAAATGGATTTCAGGAAGCTCTTCACAAGCGCCGGCATCTCGTCGCCCGTAATCTCCGTATGTAGCTTAGTTAAATTCAGCTGTTCACCATATACAGATTCATTTACAGAGGCTACGCTAATCGCGCCGGGATTCGGCAGATTCTTCACCACGAACGAGGTCAACAGCTTGGAAATCTCCTGTGCCTTGTTCTGGTCAAGCCCTTGAATGCCCATGGATTCCTCATACCCTTTAATCGGGTAGTAGAATGGCTGTTTGGCACCTTCTGCGGTAAAGACAACAGCCTCTTTATCCATAAAGAATGTAAAAGGAATAGATAATTGCTTATAGCCTACAACTCCGGCCGCAGATACGTTGCCATTGTCCTGAAGCTTCATGCTGCTAAGGTTCAAGGAGAAAGAATTGATGAGATCTACCATTTCTTTATCTTCCGCGCTAATTCCTGCGGCAGGCACTGCCTTCAGTGACAAGGTGGTGCTGGATTCAGAAGATTTTACATCCAGATCTCCCAGAAGCGCCTTGTTGACATCAAATCCTGCCACATTCTGGCAACCCGCCAGAATCAGCAGCACTGCGAGAATCGGGAGTAACCACTTGGTTCTTGCTTTCATTTTCTTCATAGCATGTCTCCTCTAGTTATATTTGCAATCTATATCCATCAACTCTAAAGAGGGAGGATCGGGTGATAAAGGGTGTATCCGGTAAGAGGATTATATAGTAAACAGACTCCGCCATTCTATAAATACCCATTCCTGAAAAAACAGAATCTTCACTAGAGCAAGCAAAGCCAGATGGGCCGGATAGAATGACCACCAAATCCAGCGCGGCAGCCGTTTGTTCTCCAGAAGCCTCCAGAAACCCGGGGCCGTTACTATGAGAATGGTAGGCACGACGCTGAACATTTGTACCCGCCAGCCATAATAGAACAGATACACGCCATTCAACACGAAATGGGCCAGAATCAGCCAGTAGGAACGGGCATAACGGAAGATCAGCACCAGCAGCAGACCATAGGCATTATAGTCCAGTGGCAGCCGGTCCATGAGAACAAAAGCAAGAATCACTACAGGAATGCCGTACCAGAGGTTTGGCAGCTTATCCAGAATAAACAACACTGCCGCAGACAGCAGCAAGGTAAATACGACATTCCACCCGCCCGGATCAAGCGCCAGATTATAGGGAATCTGAGCGAACAGCGCAATCCACAGCAGCCGGCGCAAATAACGGGGTCTTGATGATGTATGTATATGCCCTTGCACCAGCGCGTAGCAGTATATTGGAAAAGCAATTCTCCCCACATATCTCCAGGCCATCTCCCCCGGAAAAAAAATGTAGCCGATATGATCAATCAGCATGGTCACCATCGCGAGAATCTGCATCTGAAGCCTCCAGTTAAATGATTAAGGGATAACTATGACTTCGTCGATGAAATGATCATGGAACTGTCCTCTTTCCAACCGTGTACTGAGAACATTATAGCAGAGGTGTAAGCTTTTTACTAAGAAAGTACTTCCAATTTTAACTACCCGATAAAAAAAAGAACCCTCCCTTGGAATACCAGGAACGGTTCCCTTATTCTTTTCTTTCTATCGAGTCTGCCCGCTTCGCTTATGAGGTCTTCGATTTATTGTAAATATCAAAGCCCACTGCCAGCAGCAGCACCAGGCCTTTAATGCCCTGCTGCCAATCGACGCCGAGGCCGATGAGTGACATACCGTTGTTCATAACGCCCATGACCAGGCCGCCGATAATGGCGCCCACCACTGTTCCTATCCCGCCTGAAGCAGATGCTCCTCCGATGAAGCAGGCCGCGATGGCGTCCAGCTCGAAGTTGGTGCCGGCTTTTGGTGTCGCCGAATTCAGACGTGCTGCAAACACCAGACCGGACAGGGCTGCAAGCACGCCCATATTGACGAATACCCAGAAGGTGACACGTTTGGTTTTGACACCGGAGAGACTGGCTGCCTTCTCATTGCCACCAAGAGCATAGATATGCCGTCCCATCGTCATATGATTCATAACGAAGGAATAGATGACGATCAACACCATCAAGATCACCAGAATGTTCGGAATCCCGTTATATTGGGCAATGACATAGGAGAACAGGTTAATGACAATCACAAGCGCTGCAGCCTTGGCAACGGACAGCCAGACAGAGGTTTGCTCAAAGCCGTATTTTATAGAGACTTTCCGGTTCCGGAACTCCTGGTACACGACCAGCACGGAAAGTACAACGCCCACAACTAGTGTCAGGACATTCAGCGAGCTGCCGCCAAAGAAATCCGGGATGAACCCCGAGCTGATCTTTTGAAAAGTTTTGGGGAAAGGCGCAATGGACTGGCCATTCAGCACAATCATCGTCAGCCCCCTGAACAGCAGCATCCCCGCCAGTGTTACGATAAACGCTGGAATTTTGATATAGGCGACCCAGAAGCCCTGCCAGGCTCCAACCAGCGCCCCCATCAGCAGCGAAAGAATAACCGCCAGCACCGGGTTCATATGCATATCCACCATCATAATCGCTGACAGTGCCCCGATAAAAGCGGCTACGGAGCCTACTGAAAGGTCGATATGTCCAGTGATGATCACAAGCACCATCCCGATTGCCAGCACCAGAATATAGCTGTTCTGCAGGATCAGATTGGTTACATTAAGCGGCTTGAGCAGAATACCGTCTGTAAGAATTTGAAAGAAAATCGAGATAAAGATCAAAGCAATGATCATGCCGTATTGGCGGATATTCTTTTTAAAAATTTCACTAATCGCTCCCATGACGTGCTACCCCCTGCTTCGTGTCATATATTTCATCAGCAGCTCTTGTGATGCATCCTGCCGTTCTACCTCGCCGCTGATGCGGCCTTCGCACATGGTATAAATCCGGTCACACATCCCGATAATCTCCGGCAGCTCAGACGAGATGACCAGCACCCCTTTGCCCTCTGCCGCCAGCCCATTAATGATGGAGTAAATTTCATATTTGGCTCCCACATCGATTCCACGTGTAGGCTCATCAAGAATGAGAATATCCGGCTGGGCGTAGATCCATTTACTGAGGACAACCTTTTGCTGATTGCCTCCGCTGAGATTCACCGTTTTCTGTAAAATGCTTGGCGTCTTGATGTTCAGCTTCCTGCGGTATTCCTCAGCGACCAGCACTTCCTCGTTCTCATTAATGACACCCCGGCGGGACAGTTTCTTCAAGCTGCTGAGCGAAATATTCCGTTTGATGTCGTCGATCAAAATCAATCCATAATGCTTGCGGTCTTCCGTTACATAGGCCAATCCGCTATCGATCGCTTTGTTGATATCGTTCAGATGAACCTCTTTGCCATGCATGTATAGCTGGCCGCTGATCCGTCTGCCATACGATTTGCCGAACACACTCATTGCCAGCTCCGTCCGCCCCGCTCCCATGAGTCCGGCTATGCCTACCACTTCTCCGCGCCGGATATGGAGGTTGATCTTGTCAAGCATTTTGCGGCCCGCCTGAGTCGGATGGTAGACTTCCCAGTCGCGGATTTCAAAAATGGTCTCACCCAGGTCCGGCGTCCGCTCCGGATAACGGTTGGTCAGATCACGGCCCACCATGCCTTTAATAATGACATCCTCGGTAACCTCATCCTGCTTCATATCCAAAGTGCGGATCGTCTGCCCATCCCGTAGAATGGTCACAGAGTCTGCCACCTTCTCAATTTCATTCAGTTTGTGGGAAATGATAATTGAAGCAATCCCGCGCTTTTTCAGCTCCAGAATCAGTGTAAGCAGGTTTTCACTGTCATCTTCATTCAGTGCTGCTGTCGGTTCGTCGAGTATGAGCAGCTTCACCTCTTTGGACAACGCCTTGGCGATTTCCACAAGCTGCTGCTTGCCTACACCGATCGTCGATACCCGGGTGAACGGCGACTCGCTGAGACCAACGGTCTGAAGCAGCTCCTTGGTTTTCACCGTCGTTGCATTCCAGTTAATCACCCCGCGACTTGCCTGCTCATTGCCGAGAAAAATGTTCTCCGAGATGGACAGATACGGAATCAGAGCCAGCTCCTGATGAATAATGACAATCCCCAGGCTTTCACTATCCTTAATATCCTTGAATTGGGAGACCTGTCCTTGAAATAAAATATCCCCTTCATACGTTCCATGCGGATAGACTCCACTCAGTACCTTCATCAGGGTGGATTTCCCGGCCCCGTTCTCTCCGCAGAGCGCGTGAATCTCTCCGGCTTTGACCTTCAGGTTCACGTTGGACAGTGCCTTGACACCGGGAAAGGTTTTGGTAATGCCCTTCATTTCCAGAATAATTTCGTTCATTGCCTCTCACCCAGCTTTCCATTAAGACTGTGGCAGCGGTTGTTGCGGCTGGCAGCCTCTTTACGAACTGCCGCCGCATTCCCCGCTAAAAGCATTCGCAACCGGTTATTTGCCGAGCTGTTCTTTGGTATAGTAGCCGCCGTCGACCAGCACTTTATCTACATTGGAAGCATCTACAGATACAGGCTCCAACAGATAGGACGGTACAATTTTGACTCCATTATTATAAGTGGTGGTATCATTGACTTCCGCTTCCGTGCCGTTCAGTACACTTTCCGTCATCTCTACCGCTTTTTTGGCCAGCTCGCGGGTATCCTTGAATACTGTCTGTGTCTGCTCTCCGGCCAGAATCGACTTAACGGAGGCAAGCTCGGCGTCCTGCCCGGTAACAACCGGAAGCTTCTTGTCGCCCGAACCGTAGCCCACGCCTTTCAGTGAGGAAAGAATGCCAATGCTGATGCCATCGTAAGGGGACAGGACAGCATCCAGGTTATCGCTGGCATAATTAGCACTCAGGAGATTATCCATCCGGGCTTGAGCAGCTGCCCCATCCCAGCGCAATGTAGCTACCTGATCCATTGTAATCTGCTTACTGCGGACAACCAGCTTGCCGGAATCAATGTAAGGCTTCAGGATCGACATGGCTCCGTCAAAGAAAAAGTAGGCGTTGTTATCATCCGGTGAACCGCCGAAAAGTTCAATGTTAAACGGGCCTTTGCCTTCTTTCAGGCCCAGCTTCTCTTCAATGTAAGAGCCCTGCAGCACACCCACTTTGAAATTGTCGAAGGTAGCATAATAGTCCACAAATTCGCTTTTCTTGATCAGACGGTCATAGGCAATGATCTTCACGTTAGCATCATGCGCTTTTTGCAGGACATCCGTCAGGGCTTCACCGTCAATCGAAGCAATAACAATGGCCTTCACGCCTTTGGTAATCATATTCTCGATTTGAGATACCTGGTTCTCAACAACATCCTCCGCGTACTGCAGATCCGTACCGTAACCCAGACTCTTAAATTCTTTTACCATGTTATTGCCATCGTTCACCCAGCGCTCAGAGGACTTCGTCGGCATCGCGATGCCCACCTTACCCTTCGTTCCTTCCGAACTGCCGCCGGAGCTGTTCCCTCCGTTATTGCCGCAAGCGGATAAAACCAGTACAAGTGCCAATGCCAGCATGAGTAATGAATACTTTTTCATATCTGCGCTACCCCCTGAACTATTCTGTTGTCCCGGGCAGTCTGCCCGTCTGACAAGTTGAGTATAGCAAGGGGAACAGGGGTCCGTATTTACACTCAGGCTACTGTTTTTATAAAATCAGAACTTTTGTCAGCGTTTTCAAAAGTGATATTTATGTTGAACTTTTGATTTATTTAATCGGCCTTGGTCGTGACTGCGGTGAATGTTTGGGCTTCCGGCCGCTGTTATGTTTGGATTTCCTGAATTAAACCGTTGTCTACGGGTGAAATCCAAACATAAAGGCGGACGCTACCGCTCCTCCAGCTCCAAACTTCACCTCCGCCACTTCTGACCTTTGGTAGGTCTTTCGTTCATCTTAAATGAAATGAGAATAAATAAAGGGGCTGTCCCATAAGTGGGTTTTCTATGATTTAGACAGCTTTCTTCATTCTTAAGACCACAAAAAGTGAGCAAAGCAGCGATTCTCCCGTTATTGGAGGATCGCTGCTTTGCGTTTTTGGTCATGGGTGGCTTGCTTCAGCAGATTATGGGCAAGTGAAAGCCACCCGACTTCAAGCGTCACTTTTTCGATGCCGCGAAGCAGAAATCGCCGGAAGCCCCGGTTGTTCTTCAGTTGTCCAAACACACTCTCCGGTTCCGTCATCCGGCGCACGGCCAAGGCGTAACCTTCATCACTCCGTAGAATCTCACGAGCCTGGTTCTGGTACCGTATTCGTTCCAGACTAACGACGACTTCACGGTTTCCTGCGGCTTTTGTACAACGTTCCTTCAATGGGCAGCCTTCACAGCTCTGGCTGCGGTAATGACGTTTTCGAATTTCATAGCCACTCTCCAGCACTTCCTTGCTTTCTTTCCGGAAATGCAGTGTTTGTCCGGCTGGGCACTTCCATGTATCCTTGGCTTTGTCGTACGTCCAGTTCTCTATCTTTCCGATATTCTCTTTCCACGCTTTGCTTTTTTCGTTGTGGTAGCTGCTATATTTGACTACGGCCTTTACGTGTTCATTTTCCAAATATGCATAGTTCTCTTCACTGCCGTAGCCTGCATCCGCAATCACCACCTTCGGATGCTCCCCCAGGATCTGCCTTGCCTTTTCCAAATGCGGTTGCAAACAGCGGGTATCGGTGGGTCTTTGGTGTAGACTGTACGCCAAAATAAACTGATTTTCGGTCCCAATCTGTACGTTGTATCCGGGTTTGAGTTGACCGTTTCGCATGTGATCTTCCTTCATCCGCATGAAGGTGGCATCCGGATCGGTCTTACTAAAGCTGTTTCGGTCCCCGAGCAGCTTCTGGTAGTGTTCGTATTTAACAAGCCTTGGAAGCAGGTCTTTACGAAGCTTCCGAACAGCTTTCTTTAAGGATTTGTCTTTAGGCTTCTCCAGCAGTTGCGACTCCAGCGCCTGAGTCATTTGTTCCAGTTTCGCACTGTCAATCTCGGCGGACTCGCCGAGTTCGTTCAGGTCCTGGCCACGGTGTTCCTGTTCTTCTCGTTTCTCTGCGGCCTCAATGTCGACAAACAAAGCATGTACCTTTTCTTGGAGTTTGGCCTTATGCTTACTAACCGCTTTGCCCCACACAAAGGTGTAACGATTCGCGTTGGCCTCGATCTTGGTGCCATCCACGAAGTAATGCTCTAGGGAAATGTATTTTTCGTCCGCAAGAAATTGAAGCACGGCGGTAAATACCCTTTCAAGGACGTCCTTCATCCGCTCAGAACGAAAGCGATTGAGCGTGCGAAAATTCGGACGTTGACGTCCAGCCAGCCACATGAAGGGAATGTTTTCTCGGACCGCTTTGGCGATTTGCCGGGAGGAATAGACTCGCTGCGTATAGGCATAGATAATGACTTTGGTCAGCATTTTAGGATGGTAGCTGTCGCGGCCACCGCCAGGGTAGGCCGCGTCAAAGAGGGCGTCGTCGAGTCGATTTACGGCGGCGTTCACGACACGAACGAGGTGATTTGGTGGGATATCTTCTTCTAAATCCATTGGCAAGCAAAGTTGGTCCATGGTATATTGAATGTACAAAAGAAACCCTCCTTTGAAATGGTTGGTCGCACTTCCATTTTACCAAAAGAGTGGTTTCTTTTTTGCGTTTTTATAAATATTGTAGTATGTTTCCCGCTTAAACAGCGGAGAGGACGGAACGATTGTGGAAAAGCGATAGCGTTCGCCTTTGTGTCCGGATTTTCACCGCTAAGGGGAATAAAAAAAATCTGGACACAAGAGCGATTGGAACAACGGTCCGTTCGCGGAGCGTCCTCACGGAGCACAACGTTTGTCCGACTCCAAAAACAAGGGATGTCCCAAGTAGCCATTTCATGGCTTATGGGACACCCCCTTCCTTTTTACAGTATATGAGTTTAGTCTTGCTCTCCTTCGCGGCCTGCACGCTCTCCATCTCCGGGCAGCACACCTTTGCGGAACTGCAGAGGGGATACGCCTGTATGCTTCTTAAAGGCAGTGCTGAAATAATGCTGGGTTTCGTAACCCGAGCGTTCCGCCACTTCGCCTACGCTAAGTTCTGTCGAGTGCAGCAGCTGCGCCGCTTTACGGATGCGGATTTGGGTCAGATACGTTCCGAAGGATTCACCCAGCTCCTGCTTGAACAGCCGGCTGAGATAGACTGGTGAGGCTTGAAGGCTGCCGGCTATGAATTCCAGAGTAAGACCGTATTCGCTAAAGTGCTCCAGCATGTACTGCCTGGCTCTGCGGACCAGGGGCGACAAAGGCTGTTCTTTGGAGAGGCTCACTCTGCATTTGCGGTAGGCGGCTGTCAGACCTGTGGGATCTCCCTCAACAGGCTCGATGCCAACCTCAACGGCAATCTTGAGAAGGCTTCGCACTACGGCTTCAACCCCGGCCAGCACCGCTTCTCCTGCCGCATCCCACAGCAGAAGAATGATCTGACCTGCAGCATCCCGGAAGATCACCTTTATAGAGTTCTGAAGCAGCTCTGAAACAATGTTCTCTATTGCAAAAAGAAACAGCTGCCGTTCTTTCTCCTGTAGTCCGGAATTCTGCGCTTCCCATCTCCAGCGGATAATGGCTACTATTTCTGGACGCTCTTGTGGCAGCTGCAAGAAGTGCAGCTGCTCCCGGATCTCACCCTGGCTCAGATTCCCCTCCAGCCATTCCTGGCAGAAGCGTTCTCTCAGCAGCGGGAAATTCTTAATGATCTGCCGGGAGGCCTGCTGGAGATGCTGGTTCTTTTGCTTCTCCGAGACCAGCAGATCCCTGACCCCGCGAAGCACCTGCATCAATTGCCTGGGCTCGGCAGGCTTAAGAATATAGTCATGCACCTGCAGACGGATTGATTCCTGGGCGTAGGAAAATTCATCATGGCCGGTTATAACGATGATTTTACATTCAGGTAGCTGCTCCCGAAGCTGCTTCATCAGTTCAATGCCATGCATGATCGGCATATTCAAATCTACTAATGCAATATGCACTTTATGCTGGACGGCCAAATCCAAGGCTTCTTCACCGTCTTCCGCTTCCGCAACGACCTGCAGTCCGAGGCCTTCCCAATCCACACATTTTCTAATCCCTTCACGGATGATCGCTTCATCATCGGCAATCATAACTTTCCAGGTATCCATTGCGATGCAGCTCCTTCTCCTTCAAATTCAATCCACAGGATAGCTGTCATGGACAACCGGATGACGCACAGTCACTACCGTTCCCACCCCGCGTTCACTTTCAATTTGCAGCCCATACGGTTCTCCATAAGTGAGCCGGATTCGGGCCTGCACATTCAGAATGCCATAGCCGCTGCCCGCACTGTCCGGCAGCGGCTGCTCGATGTCCCCCGTATCTCCGGCATTGCTGCCAACAGCCGCAAGACGCTTCTGCAGCATGGCAAGCCGCTCCGGTGTCATCCCTGCCCCATCATCGCGGACCGTCAGGTACAGCTCACCTGCTTGCTGTGCCACCTCTATGGAAATATGGCCGGGACCGCGCCGCTCCTTGATGCCGTGATAGATCGCGTTCTCCACAATAGGCTGCAGAAGCAGCTTAAGCACGTACAGCTCATCAAGCTGCGGTTCCACTTCAATGCGGTAAGCCAGCTTGCTGCTGTAACGCACCTGTTGAATCTTCAGATAGCTCACCATATGCTCCAGCTCGTCGGACAGTGGAACCAGATCACTGCCTTTGCTGAGACCCAGCCGGAACAGCTTGGATAAGGATTGAACCACTTCGGCTATATCGTCCGCCCCTTTGTTGCGGGCCATCCAGTGGATTGTATCCAATGTGTTATAGAGAAAATGCGGCTTGATATGCGCCTGCAGGCTGCGCAGCTCCGCTTCCCGCTTCTGCCGAGCCTGCAGCTCAGTAAGCGAGAGCAGCCGGGAAATCTGCGCCAGCATGGAGTTGAAGCTGCGGCCCAGCAGCCCAATTTCGTCGGATCGGTTGCCCCAATATCGGATCGTCAGATCACCGGACTGCGCCTTGCTCATAAAGGAGGCCAGTTGTCCGATTGGACGAGAAATGGAATGCGCCAGATAGAATGAGGCCGTCATCCCAAGCATACAGACAATAAAAACAAAGGTGACCACATTAAACGTAATCTCCCGTACCCCAAACGCCGATTCCTCCATCGGGAACACACCCACCGTTGTCCACCCCGTAAAGGATGAGGTCCGGTAAATGAGCTGCAAATGGCGGCCAGCCGCGGTCTCTGAGGTAATGCCCGAGGTTTCGGTGAGTAACCCTTTCGGGATATTTTTCATAAAAGGATGTTGTGGCGCATAGATCATCTCCCCGCTGCTGTCTACGATAGTAAGATAACCCGTTTTGCCCAGCGTGACATCTCTGGCCGTTTCGGCGATAACCCTCAGCTTCAGATCAATTAGTACTACTCCCTGAACCACCTGTGTCTCGGGGTCAACGATGGCTCTTACAGCAGACACCACCTCGCTCTCCTTATAGTCAACATGCGACCTTACAGCACGGCCATAAGGATGTCCGATGATTTTGAAAATCCCTTTATTGTTTTCCGCTTCTTTGTACCAGGCCTCGCTCTTCACAGCTGTGCCCGGACGGGTGTACATCTCATTGCTGATAAATTCGCCTTCTCGATTAACCAGCATAATACCAGCAATCTCGGAACTAAGGGTGGTAAAACCCTGAAGAAACTTGCGGATGTTATATTCCGCGGGCTCCCGGCCTTCAGCCCATCTCATAGCTTGCGCCGGATCGTTCATTGAACCGTTCAGAAAGGCCTGCACACCGGGGTCAAAAGAAATCAGGTAGGTGATCTTCTGGAGATCTTCCACCTCATTTTCCAGTGAGGAATTGACCTTCCCGATGAGCTGCATCGTATTCTCATTGCTTCGCTCCTCCACAATCCGGTCGACCGTCCAGCCGATAAGCAGCCCCAGTCCGATGGAGGGAAGAATGCTGATCAGGAGAAAATGAATGATCAGCTTATAGCGGATTGGGAGGTTGTTCAGCTTTAGCTTTTCCATATTCAGGCCACGCTTAAGCATCGGCAGCTCCTCCCCTGCGGCTGATTACTTGGCATAGTAATTCTCCACATTGGCCCGGGTCACCACATCAATCCCGGTATCCACCTTATCCGGCACGGGCCTCGGTTTGCTTCCCTCGTAAGCATTCGGATTTTCCTGCAAATCACTGTGTAAATGGAACAGCTCTGTCAGCGACCAATAACCCATGTTCCAGGTTCCTTGCGCCATGGTCGCGGCAATCCTGCCTTCTTTTACAAGATCGAGCGTCAGTTTATCCGTATCGAAGCTGATAATTTGCAAAGTGGAATGATCTCCCTGCTGCGCCTGCACGGCTTCGGCCACGCCAATTCCGCCGTTTGACTCCGTGGCGAATATTCCCTTAAGCTTCGGATACTGAAGCAACAGCTGCTCAGCCGCTTGCCTTGAAGCTATCTGATCACCATGGCCGTCCTTGACCGAAACCAGTTTCATCTCTGGAAACTCACTGCGGATCGTGCGGCTGAATCCATCGGTTCGTTCCTGGTGATTGTGCTGATCAGGTGTTGTAATAACCGCCACTTCGCCTTCCCCCCCGGTAAGCTCAGCCATTTTGCGGGCAGCTTCAACGCCGGCGTTGTAATTATCCGTTCCGAGAAAAGAATACGCTTTGCTGTTAGGTGCCCCCGAGTCAAACAGCACCACCGGAATTCCGCTCTCCACCGCTTTGTTAATCGTAGCCGTCAGAAGTTTAGAATTCACCGCCGATATGGCAATTCCCGCTGGCTTTTTGGCAATCGTCTGCTCCAGCACTGTCATCTGCTCACTGGCATTATGCTGGGTTGAGCCATGATATTCTACGGAAACATTCAGCTCCTCTGCCGCATCCTCAAAGCCTTTCAATACACTTTTCCAGTAATCGATGCCAATCTGGAACGTAACCATTACGTACTTATCTTCGATATTACCGCGCAGGCCGGCGGTTTCCCACGGGTCCTCCGGGCCAGGCTGCAGCTTGTAATTCAGCACATAAATCAGGAAAAGGCCAATCAGAAGCACATAGACAAGCCCCAGCTTTTTCAAAATGTAACCCCTTTCAATATTTAAAATAACACCAATTGCGGTTTAGTCGCTTCCACCCTCATATGTTAAGTCCAACATGCTGATTCCGTCAATTGATGTACCAGAAATCCCCTTTCCCAGACAACAGAATACACAAAAGAACCCCGCGATAACAGCGGAGTTCTCGTCTTTAAGAGCATTATTTCCCTGGAACATTTCTTCTATTCAGAACATCAAATCCTCTGCATACCCTTTTCCTTCCAACAGATCATACTCCACCATACGATAGTCGTCCAGTAACGACTGCTGCACAGATGTCACGGTGGTTATCCCGTCCGAAGCGCCGATCAGCACGCTTTTGCTTAGACCGGTTAGCTGTGCCTGTACCTGTTCCAGCATTTTATAGAACGGCGGCAATGATTGTCCTGACAAGTTGAACACAGTGGGTCCAAGGTAGGCAGGGCTCAGCGTTCCCAGAGGCTTCTGGCCGATATCAAAATTGGCAAGGATCATCAGCTTGGTTTCATGCTTCAGCCGCGGTTCCTGATCCCAGCCCGCATCCGTATAGATTCCAGCCGACAGCGCCGGAAGATGATCCCCCCAGAACACAGCAATGGTCGGCCGTTCAATCGTCTTCAGCTCCTGCTGCAAATAAGATAATGCCTCATCGGTCAGCCGGGTATCCTGAACATACGTTTCCAGCTCATCTTTCCAGGAAGCCTTAGCACCTTGCACAGTAATGGTATTCGGACCGTTCAGACCTTTGGTAAATGGAAAGTGATTCTGCATGGTCACCATATGCAAAAAGGTTGGAGCATCTGCAGCCTTCAGTTCACGGATAGCCTCCTGCACAGCTGCTTTGTCAGAAATATAGCCGTCCGGAGTCATCCGCTCTGCAAGCGGTAAATCCTTCTCACTCGTAAAGCGGTCAAACCCGAGTACAGGGTACACCCGGTTCCGGTTGTAAAATGTCTCATCAAACGGATGCAATGCCAGTGTCTGATAACCTCTGTCCTTCAGGATGCTGACGATGGAGGGCAACGAGGACATTTTGACTATACGCTGCTGGTAAGGAATCGACCCGTCCCCCAGAAAATACATCGACATCCCCGTCAGCGCTTCAAATTCCACATTCGCTGTATTGCCGCCGAACTCAGGAGAGAGCAGATATCCTGCCGGGGTCACGCGCTCCTCCTGATGAATGAATGGCAGCGGATCTTCGCTTAACTTAAGACTTGGCAACCGGGTGGGATCAAAAAACGCTTCATCCATCATGAACATGATGTTCGGCTGCTCCACAACAGTTTGCGCAGCGGTCGTATCCGGCAAAGAGCCGTATTTTGCAGCAATGGCTTCTATCGTCCCGCGGCTATAGCCTTCCGGTTCCTCCAGCAGATTCTGCCGGAGATTTCCTGTGAATGCGAACACAAAGCCATTTTGGGAGTAATTCACCTTCTGGTTCCAGAAAATATTCTGGTAATTCAGCGAGGAAGCAAACGTAGTTTGCCCGCTAACCATCACTATAAAGCCGGCAACCATACCCGCTGACACCGCAGTGAGCAGCAAACGCAGCGGCAACTGAACTTTGATCTTGGGAAGCTTAAACAGCAGCCACACCCCTGCAGCGATCACCAGAAGTGCAAGCCCTGCCGCAAAAGGTGAAATCATGCCTTTCGTGATCTTACTCATTTCTCCGGCGTTCTTCATCAGCATCAGATCCCAAGGGAACAGAGGCTCCCCTGTCGTCCCTTGCTTCTTGTAATTGGCGATGCCCAGCAGAAGAATCAAGAGTGATCCAACTACCGGGCCTATATATAGATTGGGTAATATCAACGAAAAAGCCAACAGGACAAAGAAAAAGAACAAGCTTCCGCCTACATACAGCCAATAGGACTTCCCGATCCAATGGAGCACACTCCAGAAATCCATATCCAGCGAAGCCGCTTGAACAAAAAAGTTCAGTACAAAACCGCCCAGCAGTAAGCTAAGCAGCAGAACACCCAATTTTTTGGAAGGTAGAACATAACGCATCATTTTTCACTCCTATCTGTACTAAACGTACAGTATACGCCTCTTAGCTTAAAGGAGCATTAAAGCATATTCACAAAATTAAATCTATGTAAATTATTTGTTAATTTCCGCAGGAAAAGCCGCCACGACATTCGTGCGTCGTGACGGCTTACCCAAGTCCATATTTTTGGGTTCTATATAATTTTCTACCTGCAAACAAACCGGCCTTCGGCTTCCAACAACAGCATTTCAGCTGTTGTTAAGTACTAATTATTTTACATAAATCCGGCTGGTTTCTTCCCAATATTCGCCCGGCTCCAGGCCAAACAAACCGATATCATCTGCAGGAAGATCCACCTTAGGAGCATTAACCAGATTAATCTGCGGCTCCGGACAGAAGAACCCTTCGGTTGCACCATTGTTCCAGATCATCCATTGCTTGTAGGAAGTACCCACATCGTATACGAGTGTGACTCCAGCCTTGCTGTCCGTAAGCTCCATACGGTTGCGTCCATTCTGTGCGGCTGCGGTGTAATGATTGTCCATTGGTGCGTAGAAAGGATACAAGCCCTCGTCGCGAAGAGCAATCTCATCTGAGGTCAATTCCTGGAAGGATCCGGTCGGCAGCATGCGGTTGCTAAGCTCCCAGCGGTTCCCGATGGTCAGCTTCACCCGGTAATCGTGAGGGGTGCTTCCCGGTGCAAAAGGTGCGTTAATCGCGGTGTGGAAGGCTAGCAGACAGGGCATAAGTTCCTCACCATCATTATGCACCAGGAGTTGCTGGGACAGGCCGGCTTCGCCAAGGCTATAGCGCAGTTTGACCGTATATTTGAACGGGAGGTATTGATAGGATGGATGATTCTCATCGACCTTAATGAATACCGTGACGAAGCTCTCATTCATACCGCTGCCGAATTCTTCTACCTGCCAAGCCGCTGTATGCAGGAACCCGTGCAGGTGGTTGTGAGTAGTTGCTTCATTTACCGGGAGATGATAGGTTTGTCCGTTCCACGGAAACTCCCCGTCCTCATAACGGTTCGGCGGAAACAGTACTGGGATACCGTGAATTCCCGGGTTCGCCTTGAACGCTTCCATCTCATCCGCACCTGGTTCATGGAGGAAACGGTAACCGTTTTCGTTATCGCGGAAGCAGATTAGATTGCCGCCAATACCCGGTAGAATGGCTGCCTCATACCGGCCTGCTTTTAGCCAGACTGCAGCCTCTCCTTCATATAGTCCTTCGTAAGCTGTAATTGTCATTGTGTGTTTCTCCCTTCCATAATCTCAAAATGACGCTCTCCTAGATAGATTACCACATCTGCCCAGGAGGGAATATGTCATTTTTACAACTGTTCCACTTCCACGCTCATCACATGCTCAATTTTCTTCACGTCATAATAGATTTCCGTTGAGTATTCACGGTCTGGAGCAGAAATGAGCATATCGATCATTTGTCTTCCGTCATCCAGATCCTTGATTTTCATTCGCCGGATCGTCCTGCCGTTCTTCTTCGTCTTCCGGGATTCGACCGCATGACGTTCTTCAATTTTCTGGATCACATCTGTCAGCACATAATTAGGCTCCATGATGATTTTGACAGAGATTTCGTGCTTGTTCAGCACCTCAGGCCCAATAACCTTGATTAGATGCGGTACAGCATTGACAGCGAACATCAGCAGTACTACTGCATACCCGGCTTCCACATAAAAGCCTGCTCCGACCGCGATTCCGATCCCGGACGCCGTCCAGATCAGCGCTGCGGAGGTGAGGCCTGAAATCGCATCTCCGCCCCGGCGGAGAATCACGCCTGCTCCGAGAAACCCGATCCCGCTGACAATCTGCGCCGCAAGACGCATCGGGTCCATGTTGGGATGCTCTGTTCCGCCAAATTTGTCGTAAGCATGAATGGAGACGAGTGTCACCAGACAGCTTGCGATACTGATGACCATACTGGTCCGGATCCCCAGCGGTTTCTGTTTTAATTGCCGGTCAATCCCGATGAACAGCCCGAACAGCATGGCCACAAGCAGTTTGATAATCGATTCCATGTGCAGATTAAGATCCATATTCATAAGTGCCCTCTCTTCTAAGACGATAAAAATAGTATACCTAAGCAGCAACGCCTGCGCCATCTTTAATACAGGCGTCCAAATATTTTACTGAATAGCCGCCTATGCGACCCGTCATTAAAACACGAAGAAACGGTATCGCTGTACTCTGCTATACTTACAGCCTGCAGGGCTGTACAAGTGCAGAAGACAGAACCCGTTTCTCCAGACAACTGCTTCATTAAAGGTATGCTTGCTTATTATCGGTTAGAAGAGGTTACCCGTGCAGCAGTGATTCGGCACCATCACAAAAGATTTCTGTACCGGTAATGTGATCGGAATCATCTGAAGCCAGAAACAGCGCCAGTTTAGCCACCTGATCCGGACGCCCTGGCCCTTTTTCCAGCGGCTCTCCGCCGTCCGGGAATTCCACAGCAATCTGCACTTCCTTCAGGTCTTCGGATGGATACGTGTTGTCGTCAATATTCGTAGTGATTGCACCCGGGCATATCGCATTGACACGTATTTTGTACTGGGCGAGCTCCAGCGCAGCCATCTTCATAAAGGCCACTTGACCCGCCTTGGTAGTACTGTAAGCTGAGAAGCCGATATTTGAAAAGACACGGTTGCCGTTAATGGAACTGTTGATCAATATGCTGCCGCCATTCTTTTTCAAGTAAGGAATCGCATATTTGACAGTGGCAAAGGTACCCCGAAGGTTGATGTTCATAGTCTGGTCCCAAGATGCGATGTCCATGGTTTCAATCGGTGTCATCGCTCCATTAATACCGGCGTTGGCGAAGACAATATCGAGTCTGCCCCATTTGGCTGCGGCCTGCTTCACCGCCTCTTCCACCTGCTGCGGTTCAGCAATGTCACATTCAATGACTACGGCTTCTCCGCCTTCTCCCTCCACCTGCCGGCGCACCTTTTCGGCATGCTCGACCGTACGGTCAAGCATCACAATTTTCGCCCCGTTTCGGGCAAACTCCAGCACGGACGCCCGCCCGATGCCAGATCCGCCCCCGCTGACAATGGCTACCTTGCCTTGAAGCTTTTGTTCTGCCATACCTGATGTCCCTCCCTAAGTAATTACGCATTCTAGTTAAGTTGTTTCCCTAACTTATACCTCGCATACCCGGGAGTGAATCGGCAAAAGGTGGGCTGCCTGTTGCATTTCACTTCAGCACACCCTTTCCCCATCACATACTTAGCCCTTGAGACCACTTGTGCTGATGCCATCCACAATCTGCTTCTGGAAGATGAAGAAGATCAGCATAACCGGTGTGAGACTCAGTACGGACATAGCGAACATCGGGCCCCAGTTGGATACAGACTCACTGTCCAGGAACATTTTGAGGCCCATGGACACTGTGTACTTGGAAGGTGAATTCAGGTAGAGCACAGGCCCCAGCAGATCCTCCCAGCGCCAGTAGAAGGAGAAGATCGCTGCTGTTGCCATCGATGGTCGGATCAGCGGCAGGATGATTTTGTAATAAAGTCTGAACTTGCCGCAGCCGTCAATTGTCGCTGCTTCATCCAGCTCTGCGGGAATTGTGCGGATGAACTGCAGCATCAGGAAGATGAAGAATGGAACCCCGAAGAACTGTGGAATCACGATCGGCCGGATGCTGTCCAGCCAATTCAGCTTGGTATAAATAATATATTGCGGAACCAGCACGACGTCAGCCGGCAGCATCAGGGTCATCATCATGATCCCGAACCAAAGGCCATGTCCGGCAAATTTGTTGCGGGCGAAGCCGAACGCTACCAGTGACGAAGAGAATACGGCACCAATTGTGGCGACGATAACAATCACAAAAGAGTTCTTGATGAACACTCCAAAGGAGTAACCGGCTACGCCTTCCCAGCCTTTGGCGTAATTGCCCCATTCCCAGGGATGCGGCAGCAGGGTCTGTGCGGTAACAAATACCAGACGGCTTTCCTTAAAGGAGCTCAGGACCATCCACAGAATCGGGTACAGCATGATAATAGCGAGTCCGCCGATCAGAATGTGGTAGATTGGCCATTTGATTTTATTTTTCACCATGGCTCACTTTCCCCCTCCCGATTCATAGAAGACCCATGATTTGGATGTTTTGAACAGAATGCCTGTCATAATACCTACCAGCAGCAGCATCACCCAAGCCATTGCCGAGGCATACCCCATGTTGTTGAACATGAAGGCCTGGCGGAACAAATACAGGGAGTAGAGCATCGTACCGTCCATTGGGCCGCCCTCGCCTTTGGAGATGATATAAGCAGGTACAAAGGTCATGAATGCACTGATAGTCTGCATAACCATGTTGAACAAGATGACGGAGCTGAGCAGCGGCAGGGTGATTTTGAAGAATTTGCGGAAAAAGCTCGCCCCGTCCACACTTGCTGCTTCATACATCTCCCCTGAGATATTCTTCAGCCCCGCCAGGAAGATCAGCATTGACGAGCCGAACTGCCAGACAGACAGCGTAATCAGCATGAATAGTGCGGCATTGGGATTGCCGAACCAGCTGACAGGTCCCAGGCCGAAGAAGCCAAGCATGCCGTTGATAATTCCGGTGTCACTAAAAATATTGCGCCACATGATGGAGACTGCCACACTGCCCCCGATGATGGAAGGCAGATAATACACCGTGCGGTAAGCGCCCACCATCCGGGACTTGGTATTCAGAATCATCGCTACGAACAAGGCGAAGCCCAGACGGAGCGGTACACCAACGAACACATACAGCAGCGTAACCTTAAGGGAATGCAAGTATTTGGGATCGCCGGTGAACATTTTAGTATAATTGTCAAATCCGATCCAGCGCGGCGGAGCGAAGAGATTATACTTGGTAAAAGACAGATACAGGGATATAGCCATCGGGACCAGTGTAAAGCACAGGAACCCGATGATGAATGGACTGATAAAGGCATAACCCGTCAAATTCTTGCGCAGCCGGTGGCCCAGCGGTTTCTTCGTTCTATAGGCCCGCGGACTTGAGGTAAGGGGATTGCTTAAGCCCAACGTTCTCCAACTCCTATCTAGTTAGAATTCACAGTATGGTATCTACCGTTTTAGCGGTTCGCCAGAATCTCGCTGGCTTCTTTGCGGAACTGTGCTGCAGCAGCATCCGGTTTGATCTGGCCAAAGTTCATTTGCTCTGCAAGGTCGGTCAGCAAGGCAACCACTTCAGGCGAACCTACAGGAGGACTCATTGGAGAAGTTTTAGGCTCCATATCTGCTACGAACTTGAACACCTGTTTACCGGAATCTGTTAATTCCGTAGCGAGGGATTCCTTAATTTTGCTCGAAATCGGTACGCCGCGTTCACCTTTGATCAGCTTGTTTGCCTCAGCATTGTTGGTCCAGAAATCGATAAACTTGGCTGCTTCCTCCTTGGACTTGGAGTTCGCTGTAACTGACCAGTACATGCTTGGTTGCATATACAGGCCTTTTTCCATATCCGGACCCGGCATTGGGGCCAGCTCCATTGGACGGTTCACTGCGATTTGCAGGGCCACATACTGGTTCGACCACTGCCACATGCCGATTCCGGTTCCTTTAACGATGTCCGATTCTTCGATAACGCCTTTGTTCTGGCTCAGTTTGTCTTGTGACGGCACTGCACCTTTGGCAATGAGATCGGAAGTCATCCCGAAAAAGTCTCTGAACAGTGCATCATCATCGTAGCCCAGTGCGGAGCCGTCTGTGTTGTAGAGTGACAGGCCCTTTGTGCGCAGATAGTAGTTGAAGAAAATATCCGCAGCCATGGAGGAATCCATGAAAAGTCCGGCGTCTTTGGCTTTCATGGCAATCTCCTTGTACTGATCCCAGGTCCAGTTCTCAGGAATCGCGTCTACACCGGCTTTCTTCAGTAATGCAGGGTCGTATTGGAATCCAAGCACGTTAACTCCCAGTGGAATACCGTATTGTTTGCTATCAATAACTCCGGTAGAGAGTACATTTTCATTCACATCACCCACCTGGATCGTCTTGTTCAGGTAGGGCGTCAAATCCTCCAACTGGCCGTTAGAGCCGTATTGATTAATGTAGGACACGTCCATTTGTACAATATCAGGGAGGCGGTTAGCTGCAGCTTGGGGAGCAAGCTTTTTCCAGTAGTCGTCGAAAGATGCGTATTCCGGTTCGATCTTCACATTCGGATTCTGGGCTTCATACATATCAATGACCTGCTGGGTATACGAATGGCGCGTATCGCTGCCCCACCAGGCAATCCGCAGCGTTACAGGTTCTGAAGAACTGGCAGCCGTTGCCTTCGCCGGTTGGTTGGTTGCTGCGTCGGCCGCAGCGGAATCCTGAGTGTTGTTATTGTTGCCGCCGCATCCGGCCAGCATGGACAGCAGCATCGGAACAGCCAATAATGCGAATCTCTTTTTCAATTGGATATCTCCCCTTTTCGTAATGTGAGTAGGAAGTCCAGTTGGACTGGTAACGCTTCCATGACTAAATTCTCTCAAATTCCGCCACTTTCTTGAATACAAAAAACCGTCATCTTTGTTCAATAATCAGGTTCAAGTGTTCTATTCCTTACTGGGGCTTCATAAAATCCGTCGGCGTCTTCCCGGTCACCTTCTTGAACACCTGGCTGAAATATTGGGCATTGCCGCCAAATCCGTACAGCTCTGCCAGCTCAAATACCTTCACATCGCCGCTGCGGATAATATGCTCGGAGGCTTTGCCAATCCGGTAGCTGGTGACATAGTTGGAGAACTTCTCACCGGTTACTTTTTTGAATATTTTCCCGAGGTAGTCGGGATTCATATAGAGCATCTCAGCAGCCACCGAGCCGAGCGACAGCTCCGAGTTCTGATAATCGGCCTCGATGATATGGAGCATTTTATCTACAATCGCAGATTGTCGGGTCACAAAATGACGGTCATACATGGCGGTAAGCCGTTCTGCCGCATTCATGACAAAAGCTTTTAGACTCCCCAGTGTACCGAGTTCCGCCAGCTCTGCCAGCCCGGAAGTAAACCGGTTCCGCTCGTCGGGAATGCATAACCGGATCATCGCCGAGTACAGCTGAAGCACATAGGAACGCGTCACATTCATCTCCAATCGCTGGTCTGCAAGCACGCCGAATAAGCGGCCCAGCTCGTTCACAACAGCATGTTGGTCCCCGGCTTTGATCAGCAGGCAAGTCTGCTCCTCTTGCAGATCTATTTCGCCATGGCCGCTAAGCTCATCAGAGGGAATATCACTTCCGGTGATCAGACTGCCTTCTTCAAGATAAAACCGGTGATTCATGCACTGCAGCGTCTGCCGGTACAGACAACGCGACTCACTCATCCGTCCCTTATCACTGACAGCGATCGTTACATGGATTTTGTAAAAGTTAAAAAAGATCTCCTTCACGCTAGCAATCCGTTCCAGCAGATCATGCTGAGGGTCCGCTTCTTCCGGCTGTTCCAGCAGGATCAGCAACTGGGAACCAATTGTCGTACAGAGAAGCACCTCACTTAGCATATCCTGGGCAATATTTTGCAGGGCGAACAAATGCTCATACTCAACAGACTCCTCCAGCCTGAACAGGATGAGCCGGACACCTTTGCCGCCCAGCTCAATGCCGAACAGCTCCTGATAATAATCCAGGTCGTGACTCCCGTACGTTTTATTGGAAATCCATTCCTTTAGAAACTGTGCTTTGACATGCGGCAGCACCTTGGTGAGGCGATGCTTCATCTCGGTGACGAATTGCTCGCGGCGTCTCTCCTCATTCAGCTCCTGCACAAGCTCGGTCAGCGCCTCATGAATCTGCTTCTCATTGCAGGGTTTCAGCAGGTAATGCCTCACTCCATGCTGCATGGCGCTGCAGGCATAATCAAAATCCTTATACCCGGTCAGCATTACAAATTTTATCCCGGGATACTGTACGCTGCAGCGGTCCACAAGCCCAAGCCCATCCAGGCCCGGCATGGAAATATCAGTGATTACAATATCCGGTTCCAGCTTCCCGATTTGTTCAAGTGCCTCAATGCCGTTGCGTGCCGTCCCCACCAGCTCGGTACCTGACAGCCCCCAATCCACCACTTGGGAGATCCCTTCCAGAATCAAGCGTTCATCATCCACCAGCAGCAATCTGTACATGTCTGATTTCTCCTCTCCAATACGGAATGTGTACATGAATCGTCGTGCCGGCTCCAGGTGTACTCTCTATTTCCGTTCCCCATTCCTGTCCAAAAACAATCTGAATACGCTCTGTGATGTTTGCCAGCCCGATCCCCTCGCCACGAGTCTGGATTCTGCCCTGCTGCAGCTCGCGGATGAATTCTGCTGTCATTCCCGGACCGTTGTCACTGACCCTAAGATCCAGCCCGCTGTCGGTCATAGAGATTGAGATAGAAATAAGGCACGGCTCAATATTCGGCTCCAGCGCATACCGGATCGCATTTTCTACCAGCGGCTGCAGTGTCAGCTTCGGAATCAGCGCATCCAGCAGGTCATCAGGCACATCCAGCCGGAAATCCAGACGCTCCTCAAATCGTGTGCGCTGGATAATAACATAGCTGCGGACGATGTTCAGCTCCTTTTCCAGGGATATCAGCGGGTCTTTCAGTCCGATCGAGCTCCGCAGCAGAAAGCCCAGCGCCTCAACCATTTCAGATATTTGCTTCTGCTTGTTGACCTTCGCCAGCCAATTGATCGATTCCAGCGTATTGTACAAAAAATGCGGGTTAATCTGGGCTTGAAGCGCTTTCAACTCTGTTTCTCTAATCACAAGCTGCTTGGCATAATTCTCATCGATGAGCTCCCGGATCCGGCGGATCATCATTTTGAAGGTGCGGTTCAATTGGCTTACTTCATCCTGCGCGGTCTGCGAGACATAACCTAACGCCTGCTCCTCCAGATTGTCCAGGTCGCCCTTCTCGATCCGCCGCATCTTTTCGGTCAGCTTCGAGATGGGCCGGGCAATGCTTCGTGCCAGCCGGTAACCCAGCAGCAGCCCCAGCAGCAGGATACAGCCGAAGATGACTACAACCAATCTTTTGACAAAGGTGATCTGCCTGAACATTTCATTGAACGGCGTAGCATTAACGTAGGTCCAGTCCATATACGACGAGTTCGTTTTGGCTACAAAATAGGTGCCCTTGCTATAGCTGACGGTCCTGTAGGATTCCTGACGCCGCACCTCCTCAGCCAGTTCCTGCGGCAGCAGGAGCGGATCTCCAGGGTATATGGACTCTCCGGTACCCTTATCCATTACAATGAGCTGGCTTCCATCCTCTGCTGTGCTGGTGCTGTCAGCAATAATCCGTTCGACGCGGATACGGATGACAAGTGTCCCCAAATTGTCTAGCGTAAAGGTGGAACCTGTGTACGATTTGATTTGCCTAACTGCCAAAAGTGAATTTTTACTTCCCTGGCTATACCATACATTACTGCCTGCACCTTCGATGGCGAGCGGTTTGAGCTGGTCCTGCAGAGCTTGTGACAGCCCTTCCCGGTTGCCCGCCGTCATCACACCATCATTCGCATCCAACATCATCATCGAATACACATATTTCTCCGCACCTGCAAAGGCCACAAGCCGGTTGATGATTTTGTTGTGGAGCAGTTGTCTTTGATACGGGGAAGGATTATCCAATAATTGCCGCAGGCAATTCTGGATCTGTTCATCCGAAACGACAGTGAAAGACAGCTGCTCCAGCTCTTTCAGTTCGTTTTCGATGCTGATCGAAGACATGCCCAGCACCTCAGAGGCTTTTTCATAAATTTGATGGTCATAGATACGATACACATACTGCAAGAAGATCAGAGAGAACAAAAACGACAGCAACAGTAAAAACGAAATCAGCATGATCATCTTGCTAAAGATTCCCGAGTTTTTGAAAGCGCTCTTATTTTTGTAAAACATCATGCGTCTCACTCTGCTTTCTCTTTAGATGTAAAACCTATACTTCATTATATATTAATCGAAAGTTCCTCCCATGGAAATATAAACCAAAAAAACTTGGAAATCCAGTCACATTTGACTGAATTCCAAGTTTCGGTTTACTCATTGCATACTCAGCGCGTCGCGTCTATCCTAACATCATCCGGTCATCCGCCAGCTTATGTCCGCTGATGGCCTCAAATTCACCGAGAAGCCGCTCTACGGTCAGATCCTGCTTGCGGTCCTCATCAATATCAAGGATGATGCTGCCCTTGTCCATCATGATCAGCCGGTTGCCGAGACGAATAGCCTGCTCCATGTTATGGGTAACCATAAGTGTTGTCAGGTTCAGCTCGCGGACAATAGACTTGGTCAGCCCAGTGATTAATTCGGCTCGTGCAGGGTCTAGTGCAGCCGTATGCTCGTCCAGAAGCAGAATCTGCGGATGTGTGAAGGTCGCCATGAGCAGGCTAAGTGCCTGCCGCTCTCCGCCGGAGAGCAGTCCTACCTTGGCTCTCAGCCGGTTCTCCAGGCCAATGCCAAGCCGGCTCAGTTGTTCACGAAACAGGGTCCGCCGTGCAGCCGAGACTCCGAAGGACATTCTGCGGCCCTGGCCTCTTTTGAAGGCAATCGCCAGATTCTCTTCGATCGTCATATGCGGTGCCGTACCGGCCATAGGGTCCTGAAATACCCGGCCAATCCAGCGGGCCCGCTGGAACTCTGGCAGTGCGCTGATCGGGCTCCCCTCAATGCGTACTTCCCCAAGATCGGGTTTCATCACACCGGAGATGACATTCATGAGTGTGGACTTGCCTGCACCGTTGCTGCCGATCACAGTCACAAAGTCACCACTGCGGAGCTCAAGATCAATACCGAGCAGCGCTATTTTTTCATCCGGGGTGCCCGGATTGAACAGCTTGGATACCCTATTAAGCTTTAGCATCGGCTGCCCCCCCATTCTTGTTGCCCAGCGCCTCATGCACAAGTTCAGCACTGCGTCTGCGCGCGATTCTCTTCTGCTTCATGAAACGTTGAACCGAAGGGAACACCAGTGCAATAATGACAATGATCGCAGTGATCAATTTAAGATCCGAAGCCTTCAGCCAGGGAACCCGAAGTGCCAGCGCTACAACAATACGATAGACGATAGAACCCAGAATTACTGCAAGGGTTGCCCGGAATACATTTCCGGCTCCAAAGATAGCCTCGCCGATAATAACCGAAGCAAGTCCAATGACGATCATTCCAATACCCATAGTAGAATCAGCAAATGCAGAGTATTGGGCTATCAGCGCACCCGAGAGCGCCACCATTCCATTAGCCAGGCTGATGCCAAGGATCGTGGTGCTATCCGTATTCACCCCGAAGCTTCGAATCATTCGGGAGTTGTCGCCAGTGGCCCGGAGAGCAAGCCCCAGATCGGTATGCAGAAACAGATCCATCAGGATTTTTACCGCAATCATCACAATGGGCATGACCAGAAGCGGATTAATGGAGGTAAATAAAGAATCCTCACCCATGATCGAAACGTTAGGTTTATCCAGAATCCGCAAATTAATGGAATACAGTGCGATCATCATTAATATTCCGGACAAGAGTCCGTTGATCTTCCCCTTCGTATGCAGAAGTCCGGTACACATCCCTGCTGCCATACCGCCTCCAAGTGCACATATAGTGGCCAGCCATGGCGAGTAGCCGTGCGTAATCATTACTGCGGCAATGGCTCCCCCCGTTGTGAAGCTGCCATCCACAGTCAAATCCGGAAAATCAAGAATACGGAATGTAATATATACACCTAGAGCCATAAAAGCATATAACAAGCCCATTTCCACGGCTCCAATGATTGAATCAAACATCGCTGACTTCCTCCCTCAAACGGCAAGGGGTGGTCCTGTGCCGGAGTCCCCCCATTGATATATCTACCATTTATTGAATAATATTAGTATCCGGATCCGAGACTTTAGCCTTCATAGCATCCGTAACTTCTATCCCCTGTGCTGCTGCAGCTTTCAGGTTCAGAATAAGGTCCAGCTTCTCTTGCATCGTTACCTTCATGTCTCCCGGATTCTTACCATTCTTCAGCACTTCCACAGCCATTTGTCCTACCTGGTAGCCATGGTCATAATATTTGAAGCCCACGGTTGCAAAAGCCCCCTTCTCCACCGTATCGCGGTCAGCGGAGAAAAATGGAATTTTGTTGTCATTAGCAGTCTGAATGATCGTGTCCACAGCGCTTACTACCGAGTTGTCCAGTGTGATGTACAAGGCATCCACACGGCCAACAAGCGATTCTGCCGCCTGTTTCACTTCAGAGGTGTTGGTAATTGCCGCTTTAACCAGCTCGATGCCATGCTTGTCCAGCTCGGTCTTGGCAATGTTAGCCATAACCACAGCATTCGGTTCCCCTTCATTAATAATAAGGCCCAGCTTTTTGACATTCGGGAACTGCTCGGCAATAAAAGTCATCAGTCTTGTGATTGCCTCAGGGTTGGTGTCTGATGCCCCGGATACATTCCCCCCGGGATGATCCAGATCCTTGACAATCTTCGCGTCTAGCGGGTCGGTAACCGCTGCGAACAGGATGGGTGTATCCTTGCCTTCTGCCTGAACTACAGCCTGTGCAGAAGGAGTTGCGATCCCCAGCACGAGATCATTCTTGTCTGCCGCAATCTTCTGGGCGATAGACAGGTTATTGGACGAGTCTGCCTGGGCGTTCTCCAGGTCAACCTTCAGATTCTTGCCCTCTACGATTCCGGCATCCTTCAGTGCGGCCAGGAATCCTTCCCGGGTAGCATCCAGAGAAGGATGCTCGACATACTGGGAGATCGCTATTTTGTAAGTTTTGGAATCTGCTTTTCCTGAATTCGTACTTCCTGAATCCGCACCTTTATTATTGTTAGTCCCGCAGGCAGTAACTGCCAGCATTGCACATAGACTTAGGCCGAGCCATAATTTTTTTGTTTTCATCCTATATACCCCTCTTCTTTTTACGGATTCAGCGCGTGCCTCAATGGTAGCGACTCAGCAGTAGTGCTTTTATCTTTAAAAGCATTAAAGCATAAGCTGCCGCGAAACCCGCATCTAAAACGTAAATATAATAAGCTTATCTTATATAAAGGTTCATTTTCCGTCAATCACTTATGACATGACCATTTTTTACAATATTACTCCGTGGTTAAATAAGGTTCGGCTTCTCTGTTTGATCTTGACATTGATTCCCTTTATCCTCCCTACATAAAAAAACGCTCCCTGCACAAACTTAAATTACAGTTTGAACATGGAGCGTGACATGATGACAACAAACAGACCCGCAAAATCGATTGCTGCAGCAGCTTTGCTGTCTATAGCCATTATAGCTAATACTGCTTGCAGCTATAGCACAAGCGATCAGAAACCAAAGGTCAATACTGTAACACCTGCAGGATCACTTTCAGGCAGTTACTATGAAAAAGCTTCATTCACCGACAGCCACGGTAAATACTGGATTCCTCTGAAACCAGCGGCCTCTTCGATCGGTTACCGGATGAAGGATGATACCTCCAGCGGGGGTTATGCCAAAATCGGCTATACCGATGTAATGTATATGCTGCATCCAGATTCTACGCAAGTATTCTCCTTGGGACAAAAGATAAAGTTGCCGGATGCTCCGGTACGCCGAAACGGTCAAATTTATATCACACCTACTTCACTATCCAAGCTGCTGCAGACCGAAGTAGGGTGGAATCCACGTACCGGCGAGATTAACGTGGCTCCCCCCTCTGATAAGGTGGACACTGCAGGAACCAGTAATACCGAGGAAGCAAAACCATTGCGTATTCAAAGCCTGTCCGCAACAGACAGCAGAGAGCTTGTTGCCTATGCCAAAAAGTTCCTGGGTGTCCCGTATGAATTCGGCGCAGGACCTTACGAGGAAACCAAGCGGTTCGACTGCTCTTCATTCACCCGTCATGTCTTCAAGAAATTCGGAGTCGACCTTCCCCGTTTAGCTAAGGACCAGGACAATCTGGGCAGACGGGTAAGCCGCAGCGAGCTTGAGGTTGGAGACCTGATTTTCTTCACAGTCCCCGGACGCTTTGCGAGTGATGCGGTTCCGGGACATGTCGGTATCTACATCGGAGACGGCAAATTTATTCATACCTGGGGTGATCCGGGGGTCCAGATCAGTGATCTGGACAGCGGCTATTGGAGCCATGTCATGCTTCATATGCAGAGAGTTCTCTAACCGGCAGCAGCTGGGTCCCAACAAGATGCAAGGAGATCAGGCCTTCGGACAGCCGAGGCCCAAGATCCCTTGCATTTTTTATGCCGACTGAGTCCCAGGTCTAACGGACAAAACCTTTGAACCGGGTTCCCTGATAGCTAAGCTGGCCCTTATCCCCCTCGACAATCAACCCGAACTCCTGGCTGGGCACTATCAGCTCCACACGGTTGCCATCTTGAAATTGAAAAGTGACATAATACCTGGTGTTTGCGCTGGAATCACCCGAGCCTCCCCATACCTCAGTACGTTTCGTGACTGCTGCGGCTTGAACGGAGAGCAGCGGACTTGCGTTGTTAGTTGACCAAGCCTTCAGTGATTTGAAGATAACAAAGACAAAAAATCCTATGACCAATAAAAACATAATCTTCATAAACAAAGGCATTTCGTGAATAAAACTCTGAAATCCGCTGCGCTGCTGAAAATCACCGAAAGCGCTAAAACTGCTCCATCCGCCCAAATAAATCGCTTCCTTCACAAATTTATTTTAAAAGGTCTGTTTTACTACGATTTACGCAGTATAGCTAGTCTGGTTTCATTATTTCCTGTCTACTAAGCCAGATTTCAAGCAAAAACGCGTTACCGCTAAATACAGCGTGAACGCGTTTTAAGGTAATACCTGATGATTCATACTGTTGTTCCAAAATGAGAGGTTCTACCGGAACATCCCCCATAGCCGGATCAGATGAAACGTATTATTGGGGTCGATCTTCTGGGCAATTACAAATTTTACAATTTGATCTTCCTGGGTTGAAGTCAACTTCTCCCCCATTACTGCCGAAGCATTTCGCACCAGTCTGCGCACCACCGCAGTATCCTGAAGCTCTTGCTTGGAAACTCCGTTGATCATATTCTTAATTCGTTCTTTAACAGCCGGATTTTTCATCTTCAGCTTGATGCGATCCACCAGCTGGGGACTGATTCCAAATTGCTGATAGCCCACGCGCAGCACCTCCTGTCATATTCCAATCATTCACAGTATATGAGAGTAAGGTGACACATGTGCCTAATTAAATTAATCTATTAAGTCCCCTTGAAAAATCTGCTCATTCTGCAAGTAGCTACGCAGTGCCGCATAGTCGGTCGAGGTCCAGAAATCCGTTTCCTTCAGCAATCCGGCAGCATCATCCCTGGCTTGCTCCAGCACCTCAAAGTCGGCGGTCATGTCAGCCAGTCTGAACTCTGGCAGCCCGCTCTGCTTGGTTCCAAAGAAGTCACCCGGACCGCGCAGCTCCAGATCTCTTCGTGACACCTCAAAACCATCATCTGTATCCGTCATCGCCGTCATACGCTCACGTCCGATTTCGGATTTCGGATCCGCTACTAGCACGCAGAAGGATGCATGCTGGCCCCGCCCCACCCGGCCGCGCAACTGATGCAGCTGAGACAGTCCAAAGCGGTCTGCGTCCATAATGATCATCAGTGTGGCATTGGGCACATCGACACCGACCTCTACAACCGTTGTGGAGACCAGCAGCTGAACCTCATTACTATAGAAGGCCCGCATGACTTCGTCCTTTTCACCAGGTGTCATCCGGCCGTGCAGCAGACCGACCTTATAATTTGGAAACGACTGCGACATTTGAATATGCAGATCAATCGCGTTCTGCACGTCCAGCTTTTCCGATTCCTCAATCAATGGACAGATCAGATAAGCCTGCCTGCCCTGATCGATCTCACGGCTGACCAGCTTCAATACCCGCTCCATCAGATCAGGTTTCACCCAATAGGTCGTGATCGGTACACGTCCTTTAGGACGCTCAGAAAGTGTGGACACATCCATATCGCCGAAGACAGTAATCGCAAGCGTACGAGGAATGGGCGTTGCCGTCATCGTCAACACATCCGGATTGTAGCCTTTGCGGCGCAGAATACTGCGCTGGTTGACGCCAAAACGGTGCTGCTCATCCGTAACCACCATCCCCAGCCCGCGGAAGAAAACATCTTCCTGTATCAAGGCATGGGTGCCTACCACAATATCGAGCATACCCATTTGCAGCGAGGCCAGCAGATCCTTCCGTTTACGTCCGCTCACACTTCCTGTCAGAAGCCCCACCGTTATCCCAAATGGCTCAAACATCTTGGTGAGTGAGCGCATATGCTGCTCCGCGAGAATCTCAGTAGGGACCATCAGTGCCCCCTGATATCCGGATTTCACGGTGGCATACAGGGCGATTGCCGCAAGAACGGTTTTGCCGGAGCCCACATCTCCCTGTAAAAGCCGGTTCATACAAGACTTCGAACGCATGTCCTGGAGGATTTCCAGCTCCACATGCTTCTGTGCATCCGTCAGCTCAAACGGCAGACTGCGGACAAACTGCCGGACTGTGGCGTTGTCCACCGTATGCACCACTCCATCCATTCTGCCGCGGTTTAGCACCCTGAAGGCCTGAACCTTAAGCTGGAACAGAAACAGTTCTTCATATACCATCCGCCGCCGCCCTTGCTGGCCTTCACGTGTATCCTCTGGCTGATGGATGGTGGCGATTGCCCGTTTACGGGACATGAAATCATATTTCCGTATGATCGTATGCGGGAGAATTTCTGGAATAAGCTCCCCATACTGCTGCAGTCCCTGATGAATCATCTTGCGTATCCAAGACTGCGTAATCTTGCCCCCCACGGAATAGACCGGCTGTAGGGTGCCTATTTTGCCTTCTCCCCGGTCAGTAAATTCATAATCGGTTACAGTAATCGCATTTCGCTTCTGGTCCCATTTACCGGTAATTACGATTTCACGCCCCACTGTCAGCTGCTCACGCACATAATGCTGGTTGAACCAAGTAGCTGTAAACATCCAAGGCTCAGCAACCATTTTGCAGCTCAGACGGGATTTGCCCCCGAAACGCTGCAGGACAGGGATGCCAATAACCTTAGCGACCAGAGTAGCCTTGTCGCCGTGTTTGATCTCACTTAGAGAGCGGGGGCGGAAATCATCATAGCGGAATGGATAATACTCCAGCAAATCCTTCACCGTAAAGACGCCAAAGGCGTGAAGCTCATTTTGCTTTTGAGCGCTCACGCCATTTATTTGTTTCACTTCGATTGAATCCAAAGATAGTCCCATATTCATCCCCTATTTACGCGGGCCAAATGAAAACGGCTAAGGTACCGTTCCCGACATGGCTCCCTACCACAGGACCCACATTGGTCAGCACTTTCTCTTCCAGGGTGAAGTGTCCGGCCAATTCCTTAAGGAACTCTTCGCCGGAAGCCGGTTCAGCCGTATGACCCACGGCCACGTTGATTTTGTCCACACCCGGCAGATCCTTTTTGAACAGCTCGATCATGCGGGCTACAGCCTTCTTACGGCCTCTTACCTTCTCGACTGCATAGATAATTCCTTCCGCATCAATGGACAAGATCGGCTTGATGTTAAGCAGTGTCCCCAGAAATGCGGAGGCTTTGCCGATTCTGCCGCCCTTTTGCAGATATTCCAGTGTATCGACCAGAAAATACAGCTTGCGGGATTGGCGGAGATTCTCCACTCTTGTCAGAATATCTTCCGGGCTATGGCCCTGTGCAGCCAGTCTCGCTGCCTCGACCACCATAAATCCGAATCCATAGGAAGCGGAGAGAGAATCGACTACAGTAATGGATTCTCCTTCTTCTTCCAGCATGGATTTAGCCAGAACAGCCGATTGATACGTACCGCTAAGACCGGAGGAAATATGAAACGATAGAATCCGGCCACCCGGTACACGTTCCTGAATCCCCCGGTATACGTTCATATACTCAACCGGTGATGGTTGAGAAGTGGTCGGAAGCTGCGATGAACGGGGAAGGCGTTCGTAGAATTGCTCCGGCGTCATATCCACATTATCCCGGAATGCCTCCCCGCCGAACATCAGGGTCAAAGGAACAACCTCAATACCATACGCTTCCGCCATGGACGGCGGGATATCGGAAGTGCTGTCGGTGACAATTACGGTACGATTCATGGATTTCCTCCCCAAACTATGATTTGGCAGACATAACGGCAGCCTTGATTAAGGACGCTACAGCTGATTCTGCTTAAGACTATATAAGGAGTAAGTGTAGGCCTACGGTTCGACGGAGAAAAGGTAATAATACAGCGGCTGGCCGCCTTCATGGACCTCAACTTCCACCTGCGGGAAGGTTTGTTCAAGCCAGTTTTCCAGTGATTCCGTAACCTTCTCCTCCGCTTCAGCACCGGTCAAAATGGTGATAATCTCATCACCGTTCACAAGCATGCTTGTGAGCAGCGCCTGGCTTGCCTCCAGCAGATCATCGGCAGCGGATACAATCTTCGAGTTGGATATCCCGATATACTGTCCGGATTTGATCTCCAATTCCTCGATCACCGTATCACGGACCGCATTGGTGACTTGCCCTGATTTCACCTGGGAGATTGCTTCCAGCATGTTGCTTGTATTCGTGTCCACCGCATCGTCCTCCTGGAAAGCAAAGGCGGCAGCAATTCCCTGCGGGATGCTTTTACTTGGAATAACAGTAATGTCACGTTCGCCTTCGAGCAATTCCTTGGCCTGCTGGGCGGCAAGCACAATGTTCGAGTTGTTAGGCAGGATGTAAATATGTTTCGCAGAAATGGATGAGATCGCATTAACGAAATCCTCGGTGCTCGGATTCATCGTCTGTCCGCCGGATAGAATAGCATCTACCCCAAGGCTTCTGAAGATATCAGAGATGCCTTCCCCCGAAGACACGGCAATGAATCCGTACAGGGCCATATCATCCGCGGGTGGAACCGCTGGTGCCTGCACACTGCTCTCTTCCTTAGGAATATCTGCAAACACCTCTGGCATAGGTGCAATATCCATTCCGGCGGATAGAAGATCACGGTGCTGCTCGCGCATGTTAAGGATATGAATTTGCGTAATTTCACCGTATTGGAGCGCCAGATTCAGCACCTCGCCCGGAGTCTTGGAATGTACGTGCACCTTGATGGTTTCATCATCCGATATGACGATAATGGAATCACCATTCACTGCCAGCGCTTTCCGAAAAGATTCCTCATCAAAATTGGCTTTTATAGAATTCCCGAGCAACCGGTTGATAAAAAACTCCATGTCGTATAAAAATTCAATGTCTTCCGTAGACAGCTGGGATTGTGCAGAGGACTGCACGGAGGACAATACATTGTCATGTTTGGTCAGCACTGCCGGTGCCGCAGCTGGAGCAGGAGCTTGTCCTTGCGCAGTAGCGGGTGCTGCTGTGCTTCCATTTCCCATCAAATGTTGAAGGAAGCCCTCATAAATGTATACCAGCCCTTGACCACCGGAATCGACTACCCCTACCTGCTTAAGAACAGGCAAAAGCTCCGGAGTATTGGCTAACGCTTCTTTGGCTTTGGCCAGAACCTCAGTCATCAGTTCGGTTACATCCGTCGTGCGCCGGGCATAGTAGACGGCATGTCTGGCAGCTTCCTTGGCAACTGTAAGTATCGTTCCCTCTACCGGTTTGACTACCGCTTTGTAGGCTGTATCCACCCCAGTCTGCAGCGCTGCTGCGAACTGCTGCGTGTTCAATTCATCGTATTGGGCTGCATACCGTCCAAGACCCCTGAACAGCTGTGACAAAATAACGCCGGAATTCCCCCGTGCGCCCATCAAGAGACCTTTAGACAATACTCCTGCACATTGGCCAACGGAGGCGGTATTATTTTTCTTCAATTCGTTCGAGCCTGCAGTCATCGTCAAATTCATGTTGGTTCCCGTATCACCGTCTGGTACCGGGAATACATTCAGGGAATTGACGTGCTCTGCATGCTGCTGCAGCTTCTCCGCTCCGGCGAGTACCATTGCGGTAAAATCTGTTCCGTTTATAGAACGCTTACTCAATGAGAATTCCCCTTCCTAACTTCATGCCTAATCAATTCTATGATTAACTGGACATAATACACTAATTTATAT
>NZ_LVWH01000208.1:0-32867 GCF_001909045.1 Paenibacillus sp. P3E
TCTATACATAATTGGTAATACTACGAAATATCAATGAGAGGTTGCCTACTAAGCCTTTCTTGAGCAATCATCTAATATTACTTTAAGTTTTAATGCCTTTTTATTAGTGGGTTCTATTTCAAGTATTCTTTCTATCCAGTTTATTGACTCAATATAGTTTCTGAGCTTGTAATGCACCCTACTAAGTTCAAAATACAACTCCATATCAAATCCTTTATGGTTAAATAGCCTTTCCAGATATTCTAAGGCTGCATAATAATTACTATCTTGAATATTCATCAATCCAAGGTTCCATAAAACATCTTCATGATATGGATTTTGTTCAAGAAGCTTATTACACTCTAATTTGGCGTCTTCACGTTGACCTAACCTCCAAAGCACTCTTCCATAATTTATTCTTGTTTCTTCTTGATCGTTATTAATACTTAAAGATTCTTCATAAGCCTCCTTTGCTTGTACTAAATTATTGATACGTTCGAAATATACACCAAGGTAAAAGAACGTATCTTCTGATTGATCGTTTACATCAATTGCTCGAATAAATTGTTCATAAGCTTCAGTAAATCTTCCTTGCTTTAAGTATACACGCCCTATATTTGTAATTGGCCGTTCCCAATTCGGCACCATCTTACTAAGCCTAATAAACCAATCTAACGCCGCTTCATAATTTTCGACCATTAACTCGCAGCATCCTAAATAATTCATTGAGTCTGTAACTTCAACATTGTTTGTATATGATTGTAAAAAGCAACTATACGCTTCCTTGTACTCGCCCACTGCATATAGATCTTCTCCTTGTTCATATAAAGACATGATAATCCTCCTCGGAAATTCATTCATTTAATCCTGGAAAAACCTCTGTATACCAAGGGCCATACAGCCTGCAGTGTGTATACGTTGTTAATGAAGGTGCTGACTTCTTCGAAGTACAAGTTAATCTTTGAATAGATGAATTAATTTATCTTTGGCCCTTCAAATATATCATTTTCATTTGGTTTTCTTACAAATAGCATACATCTCTCTTCACAAAATCTGAATCTAAGAAAATTTGATTGTCCCTTTCTCAAGGATACTGCATTGGCCCCGCCTGCATAATCAGGTTCATCCAATTGAACTCCATACACTCATCTAACAAAATATAGAGTCCAAAACTTATTATTGTCCATATATTTACATTTATTGATACATATGTTATGTTTTCTATGAAAGCGCCATCATGAATCGGTAGATTGAACAGGTATTCATCATATTCCACATCGAAAGGAAGATGACAATGAAAACTTGGCTCAAAAAGGTAAGTGTACTGATGCTGGCAATGAGTCTAATGCTTGGATGGGTAACAGCAGCCCCCGTCCATGCAGACACTAACACCAACCCCGCACTATTCACGATTGAAAGTGAGAACGCACAGCTTAGCTCCGACCTGCAAGTGGTGACGCAAATTTATGGACAGCCGAAGCCCGGATACTCTGGAAGCGGATTTGTCTGGATGCAGAATTCCGGTACATTAACCTTCACCGTAGCGGTCCCGGAAACTGGTATGTATTCCATCCGGACCCGATATATGCAGGAGCTCAGTCCAGACGGAAGGCTTCAATCTTTAAGTGTTAACGGCGTTACCAAAGGTTCGTATATGCTACCCTATACAACTACGTGGTCGAATTTCGATTTTGGCTTTCAAAAGCTGAACCAAGGCAATAACACCATCCAAATAAAGGCCGGCTGGGGATTTGCTTATTTTGACACCTTTACGGTCGATGTTGCTGTTCTTGATCCTTTGGATGTGCTGCCTGTCCTTACCGACCCTAAGGCTACACCGGAAACGCAGGTTTTGATGAATTATTTAACAGAGGTCTACGGCAAACATATGATCTCCGGCCAGCAAGAGATTTATGGAGGTGGAAATGACGGCAACTCCGAGCTCGAGTTCGATTGGATCCATAATCTAACCGGAAAGTATCCGGCCATCCGCGGCTTTGATCTAATGAACTATAATCCGCTGTACGGCTGGGAGGACGGTACAACTGCCCGTATGATCGATTGGGTGAATAACCGGGGAGGGATTGCGACGAACAGCTGGCATATCACTGTGCCGCGTAATTTCACCAGCTATCAGCTAGGACAGCCCGTGGATTGGAAGGAAGCCACCTACAAGCCGACAGAAACCAATTTTAAGACAGCCAATGCGGTAGTTCCCGGTACCAAAGAATATCAATACGTAATGATGGCTATCCAGGATTTGGCGGAACAGCTGCAGATTTTGCAGAATAACAAGGTGCCGGTTATCTTCCGTCCCTTTCATGAGGCAGAGGGCAACGGCGGGTTGAATGGCGAAGGCGCGTGGTTCTGGTGGGCTTCGGCAGGCGCGGACGTGTATAAACAGCTATGGAATTTGCTCTACACCGAGCTTACGGAGACGTACGGCTTACACAACTTGATCTGGACCTACAACAGCTATGTGTATAGCACTTCTCCCGCATGGTATCCCGGCAACGATCAGGTGGATATGGTCGGTTATGATAAATACAATACGATCTACAACCGCTATGACGGTTTGTCCGGCGTGCCCAATGAGGATGCCATTACATCGATTTTCTATAAGCTTGTTGACTTGACCGGCGGCAAAAAAATGGTTGCGATGACAGAGAATGATACCGTACCGAGTGTGAAGAACCTGACCGAGGAAAAGTCAGGATGGCTCTATTTCCTACCGTGGTATGGTGAA
Source organism: Paenibacillus sp. P3E (assembly GCF_001909045.1). Lineage (NCBI taxonomy): Bacteria > Bacillati > Bacillota > Bacilli > Caryophanales > Paenibacillaceae > Paenibacillus > Paenibacillus sp. P3E. The sequence goes on from NZ_LVWH01000208.1 coordinate 2,726, forward strand.
CATCTCATGAGTACTGCTTTTAATTATCCGGCTACTCTGAAAACACTGTATCAAAGTAATTATGTAATCACGCTGGATGAGCTGCCCGATCTTAAGGTGGATGATCCCACTCCAAGCGCGTCTATTACACCTGCAAACGTTGAATTTGACAAATATGCGCCGTCTCAGAGCGACAAAGCCATAACCGTGAATGCTAACGGCAATACATTAACCGCTCTCCGGGCAGGTGGAAGTGCATTGACCATGAATCAGGATTATACCTTGAGCGGAAGTACACTGCTGTTAAAAAAAACCTTCCTGGGTGGGCTGCCGGTTGGCGAGCATTCGATCATCTTTGATTTTAACCAAGGTCAAGATCCTGTATTAAAAGTCAAAATTGTCGATTCCACACCGGGCGCTGCGATTTCGCCCGTGAATGCGGCATTTGATAAAGCGGCGAATCTAGCACAGGATATTTCCCTATCCCTTACCTTAAACGGACTCCAGCTTGCAAGTATAACGAATGGAAATTATACGCTTATACCAGGCCAGGATTATACGGCATCTAGCACTGCTGCCATTCTGCGCAAATCTTATCTTTCCACACTGCCGCTGGGCCAAAATACGATAACCTTTCATTTCAACGGAGGAAATAATGCCGTTCTTACTGTAAATGTAGTGGACAGCAGTGTTCCTGTTCCTTCGGGAGACTTGACGATCCAGAGCTATAACGGCAGCACGAGTGCTTCTACCAACGGAATTTCACCCAAATTCAAAGTAGTCAATACCGGCGATTCACCAATTCAGCTCGGTGATGTCAAGCTCCGGTATTACTATACCATTGACGGGGACAACGAACAGAGTTTTTGGTGCGACTGGTCCAGTATCGGGGGTGCGAATATAACCAGCAAATTCGTTAAACTGGCGACTCCGGTTGCCGGGGCCGATTATGTTCTGGAGATTGGCTTTACGAGTTCGGCAGGAACGCTTAATCCCGGCCAGAGCGCAGAGATTCAAGCACGGTTCTCCAAAACCAACTGGTCCAATTACAACCAGGCTAATGATTACTCGTTCGGTGCATCCAGCAGTCAGTTCGTAAACAATGAACAGGTTACCGGGTATATGAACGGTCAGCTGGTATGGGGGATTGAGCCGTAAGCAGGCAAGAAAAAAGGGTTGGATCGGGGTTTCACCCTGCTCCAGCCCTTTTTGTTATGTTAGACAAAAATGAGAATCAACTGATTTCTCATACATTTTTATGATGAAATCAAATTCAAAGGCCTCAATCCGTGTTTTCGTTCACATAGAGCTCACTGGGCTGAATTCGATGCTGACCGGTGTTCATCAGTTCCGGCAAACGCCCCATCCGCTCGGCCAAACGGGAAAGCTTTTGCTCATGAAAATTAGATAACCCCGTATGAATCCGGTCCTGGAAAGGCTCAAGCCATCTTGACTCTAAGCCATCAGAACCAAAATAAACCCCGAGCAGAGAGCCGGCTGTTGCCCCAAAGCTGTCCGTATCGTTGCCTTGCATCACCTGCTTGCATATCCCGTCACCTACATGTTCTGCAAATCGAAATGTATTTATTAAAGTGCCTATTTCCTGATAAACCTGACAGTGGGAATAATTCGCATACTTATCGTTAATGCTCTGATAGGCTTCCAGCCAGTTATCTGCATTCGCTACCATCTGCAAGCAATCCTTAGTAATCTCATAGAATCGGCTCCTTCTCGGTACGAATTGCAGTGCAGTACTGATGATCTCAACAGGATCACGCAGCACATGTGCGACAGCAATCGCAGCAGCTATGAACATCGTGGAGTAAATACCGGTCCGGCGATGTGTAAAACTTGCATCCCGCCAAGCTAGCTCAGCCGCAAGCGCGGGTTGACCGGGACAGGCATAGCCGTAAGCATCTGCGCGAATCGCTGCCCCGCATAGTTCCGTATCCTGTACCAAAAGATCGGGCCAAGCCTCTATTTCAGAGTGATTGAATATTTCCCTGTCATGCTCCAAATAACTAATCCCCGATTGAATCAGGATGGATCTCTCTGGACCCCAAGTTGTACTTATCGGAAGATGATTTATCCATAAATCCCTTATATTTCTTTTCGTAAAACCCTTGCCGAATTGCTCCAGCACAAGCATCCCCATTAATGTGTAATTGATATCATCGTCAGGTGCCACATAACGAATTCGCCCCCGGGTCGTCTCATACCAGGACCAATGACGACGATTCAACGCATGGAGGATATCATCAGAGATGTAATCGTTCAGTGGCCATTCCCCTACGGAAGTAAGCGCTTGACGCAATTCCGACAAGCTGGGGTTGACTTCGATCGGTTTGCCCAGCATGGAGCCACAGACGGAAGCGAGGAATCCCGCCTCGACCCGCTTGGAGCTGTCCTTCAGATTCAGGATTCCGACCTGGCCAAGAGGTCGGGCCGGATCGCATTCCCGCCATATCTCCTCTAAATCATCCGGCTCATAGTAAGACCAATTATCCCTCATTGGAATGGCAGCCAAGCTCTGAGCGAATTCCAGATAGGCATCATAACTTGCAGGAAGCTGTTCCAGCTTGGCTAAATAACCCGAGGTTTGATGCCCCTGCGCGAATTTATTGCGGAGAACCCCCTCCAATTGACGTTTAAGAAATGTGAGTGATGGTAGCATGCTGCATCTCCTTTGTCCAAATTAGAATTTATTCTTAATTCATTGACAACTTACCTCAATGTGTCAAATGATAGAAGAACATTCTAAAGCATTCCATCAAGGACTATTCGAGAAATGCATTAAGTTCTCCTGCCCCAGAATTTCAGGATAAGCTGCACATTTTCAGGTCCGTCTCATTGTAAAATAAATCTAATACTCTATATTCGTTGGACGAACCCGGAGGGATACCCATTTTGATTAAGAAACTAAAACTCTTTTGCAGGAATTTGAATCAGATGATTGAGTTCTACACGGGTGTATTGAATCTCCCAATAAGTAGGAATGATGCACAATCATTTTGTCTCACAGTTGGGAGTTCTCAATTGGATTATGAATACCAGCGTAATCATAATTCACCATATCATTTTGCATTCAACATACCAGAAAACCAGATTGAAGATGCAATGAATTGGCTTAAAAATAGAGTGGAATTGATGGATGACAACGGGGATTTAATTATTTTCTTTGAGGATTGGAACGCCCACTCGATTTATTTTAAGGATCCCGACGGAAATATAGTGGAATTGATAGCCCGTCATAATCTTAATAATAGTTCAACTCATGAGTTTTCTGGTAAAAGTCTTTTGAACGTAAGTGAAATCGGCTTACCTGTCCCAGATGTATTATCTGCTGCAGCGTTTTTTGGAGAGAAATACAATCTTTCTCCTTGGAGAGGCCAAAGTGAAACATTTACAGCCGTTGGTGATGAGAATGGGTTGATTATTTTGGTGAAACAAGGAAGAGTATGGTTTATGTCAGATGTGAAAGCAGAACCACAATATATCTCTGTCCTGCTTAAGGGACACGGGGAATTTGAAATTCATAAGGCGGTAAACTATCGGGAATGAGTGGCATTTCATCAACTAGCTTCTCATCTATTATAAACAGGCTCCGCATCCAAGCTCGATCCCTCGGACGACGAAGCCTGTTTCTTCTGTCATTTACTTAGCTCTTGCATCCATTCCAGGCTCAGTTTCCAGTCTTATCAGCAGCGTTGCAATCAGAGCGATAAGAAAACCAGTCGCACAGGCGATCAGGAAACCGCCGAACCCGTCGCCCAGGTAAGCAGGTAATGTCGGCAGTCCCGCAAAAGCGAAGGAAATCGCGGACGATCCGAACATCCCGGCCATTCCGCCGCCGACGGCTCCGGCACAACATACAATGACCATCGGCTTGCGCAAGGGCAGATTCACACCGAACATCGCGGGCTCGGTGACTCCGAACAAGGCCGAAATGGAAGCGGATAAGCTTAAGGTTTTGAACTTTTTATCTTTGGCTTTGAAGAATATCGCGAGCGCTGCTCCTGCCTGTGCGAACGAGGCCGGGCCCATCAGAGCCAAGAGGGTATCCGAACCATTCAGGCTGATATTATTAATTGCGAGCGGCACCAGACTCCAGTGCAGGCCGAAGATGACCATCGGCTGAATGATTGCACCCAGGACCATTCCCGCTCCTACCGGACTGAGATGATATACAAAGCTATACCCTTTGGCGAGCGCATCCCCGGCAAGTGTGCCCATCGGTCCGAACACCAGCAGCGTCACGGAGGATACCACAACAATAGAGATCAATGGTGTAAAGAACTCACGAATGATCTCAGGTAACACTTTAATACATATTCGTTCGACATAGACCAGCAAGCCAACTGCGAGAATAATTGGAATGGCACTTGCCGGATAGTTGACAGGAGTAATCCCCATGCCAAAAAACTGTATCGTCTCGTGGTCTGCAAACTGAGTGGTCAGACTCGGGTATAGTAACACCCCGGCGACCACAACAGCGGTAAATGGATTTGCCCCAAATTTTCGGGCTGCTGTATATGCCAGAAGAATGGGAAGATAGTAGAACAGACTGTCCGCCATCGCGTTCAGCGCTGTATACGTGCCTTCTGTTTTACTGATTAGCTCCAGCGCCGCCGCGCCAGCCAATAACCCTTTCATAATGCCTGCTGCACTCAGAATATTAACAATCGGAAGAAAGATTCCAGAGATGCCGTCAATTATGATATTAACCGCGCTCTTTTTGGAGTGCTGCACAGATGTTGCCTGATTATGTACTTCCATATGATCCCCCTGCGTCCTTATGGTGATATCTGACTGACAATAGATTTCAGCCAATCTTTCGACGTCTACTATAGCATAGTGGTCTGCGGGTAAGGCACCCCAATAATTAGTGCATTTCATGCAGGCTAAGGCGGATTTCAGATATACGGCACCTATACTTCAAAGACAAATGACCCGCAAGAGGGTCACTTTTTTCAAAGTTTCCATCTTACGGGTCACCGGTCAAACCCGCATTCCTGCAGGTTGTTTTAAAATACTTTTGTCGTCCAAGATTCGCAGTTCCACGTTTCTGTCACGATATCACGATAGAATTCGGGTTCATGCGAGATCAGCAAAATGCTGCCCTTATAGGCTTTGAGCGCACGCTGCAGCTCGTCCTTCGCATCGACGTCAAGATGGTTGGTCGGTTCGTCCAGTACCAGCAGATTGGTCTCGCGGTTAATCAGCTTACACAAACGGACTTTGGCTTTCTCGCCACCGCTTAAGACCGCGATCTTGCTCTCGATATGATTGGTCGTCAGACCGCATTTGGCAAGAGCCGCCCGTATTTCAAACTGAGTGTATGACGGGAACTCCGTCCAAATCTCTTCAATACAGGTGTTGTAGTTCGTTCCCTTGATCTCCTGCTCGAAATAGCCGATTTCCAACAGATCGCCGAGTCTGGCCGAACCTGAAATCGCCGGGATCTGGCCCAGAATGCTGCGCAGCAATGTCGTTTTACCGATCCCGTTCGCGCCGACGAGCGCGATTTTTTGTCCGCGTTCCATTTGGAGATTCAGGGGTCTCGACAACGGAGAATCGTATCCGATTACGAGCTCCTTGGTTTCGAAAATAAGCTTGCCGGAAGTGCGCGCATCCTTGAAGTTGAACTGCGGTTTCGGTTTTTCTCTGGCGAGTTCGATAACGTCCATCTTATCCAGCTTTTTCTGCCGGGACATCGCCATATTACGTGTAGCCACACTGGCTTTGTTCCGGGCAACGAAGTCCTTCAGATCCGCGATCTCCTGCTGCTGGCGTTTAAACGCAGATTCAAGCTGCGATTTCTTCGCCTCATACACCTGCTGGAAGTACTCGTAATCGCCCACATATCGCGTCAACGACTGATTCTCCATATGATAGATCAGGTTGATGACACTGTTCAGGAACGGAATGTCATGCGAAATCAAAATGAAAGCATTCTCGTATTCCTGCAAATACCGCTTCAGCCATACAATGTGCTGCTCGTCGAGATAGTTCGTAGGTTCGTCCAGCAGCAGAATGTCCGGCTTCTCCAGCAGCAGCTTGGCCAGCAGGACCTTGGTCCGTTGACCACCGCTGAGATCATGGACGTCCTTATCCAGACCGATATCCGTCAGTCCCAGCCCGCGGGCGGTTTCATCCACCTTGGCATCGATCATATAGAAATCCTGGCTTGTCAGTGTGTCCTGAATTGTTCCGACATCCTCCAGCATCTGCTCCAGTTCCTCAGGAGACACCTCGCCCATTCTGCCGTACATGTCATTCATCTCTTGTTCCATGTCAAAGAGATATTGAAAGGCACCCCGCAAAACATCACGAATCGATTGTCCCTTCGTCAGTACTGCGTGCTGGTCCAGATAGCCGGCCCGCATGCGTTTTGCCCATTCGACTTTTCCTTCGTCCGGCTGAAGCTTGCCTGTGATGATGTTCATGAAGGTGGATTTACCTTCACCATTGGCTCCGATCAGTCCGATATGTTCGCCCTTTAGCAGACGGAATGATACATCGGTGAAAATCGCGCGGTCACCGAATCCGTGACTCAGCTTTTCAACATTTAATATGCTCATGTAATAAACACCTTTTCCTTTATACTGTACTCTTGTCATATTATAAAGGCTAAAGCGGCACAACTCCAGACAGGTTTTAAAAAATCACAATTTCACAGCTCCGCTATCCGCTGCTGAATGCGCGGGAACAGCCCTATGGCATTCTGATAAAACACCTTCTCGTGGTGCTGCTCGGGCACAAGCCGGCGGACGAACTCAGCATACAAGCCGATCGGTGCGAGCGGCCAGTCGGTTCCGAAGAGCATTTTCTCATAGTGATCCGAGTACACCAACGCCCTGCGGAAATGGTCCATGAATAGCGGTTCATTCATGAACCGTTCAAAATGAGGCCGGTCACCGACGACAAGTCCGGACAAATCAGCATAAACATTCGGGTTCTTGGCCACCACTTCGGCAGCGTCCATGACCCAGGGATCACCCAAATGACAGATCATGAAGTTCACCCCGCGCTGCTGATAGGCTAATTCATCTACGGTAAGCGGGTGCGAATATTTCAGCAATCCATTCATCGAATAGGTATCACCGGTATGAATGACCACAGGAACGCCGTACCTCGCAGCCAGTTCATACACGGGTGTGTAGATGTTGTCGTAGACATAATGATGGTAATACCCGGCATACAACTTGATCCCCGCCACCTCCGGCGCTTGCAGCCGTGCTTCGATCCGGTCCAGCTCCTGCCGGGCTTGCTTCCCGGTGAGCAGATTCGGATTGATGCCGACGCATTCCATCAGAAACGGCGGGACACTCTCTTCCAGATCAAGGCCCATCGGGTTAGGTGATTTGGAATCGGGAAAAGCTCCTTTGGTCTGCTCTGTCACACCCATTCCAATACCAAGAATGACATCGTTCTTGTCAAACTCCGCCTTAAGGCCTGCAGCCGTGTAATCAACCTTGGACAGATCCGTTGCTGTCTGGCGAAAGCTCTCGATATCGGAGAGATGGATATGAATATCAATGATCGGCATGTAAGGTCTCCTTATCTACGGCTGGACTGGCGAACTTCAGCTTAAGCAGGCTCTGGATATCCTTTGGATTCAGCGCGATTCCTCCCAGGATCAGAAAGGTCGGCTGTGTCATGGCAGTCTCCCCGTTCACAAGAGCAAGCTGATGTTCCGTACCATACTCCATTACCTTGTTGTTCACATAGGCTGAGGCGTTTGTATTAGGATAGTTATTCACTGCATGTAGCATATTGAGGCGGGTAACAGCGCCAATCCGCAGCAGTTCCTTGGCTTGAAGCCCGGTTTCCAGGTTCCCGGTGAGGAATCGTCCTTCTCCGGGAACTTCGATCCAGCCTTCATTGATGGCTGGTGAAGGCCGGAAGAAATGAGACTCTTGTAACTTATACTCTGGCAGCATCATACCACTCTCATTGGTGACCGAATGCAGCATACAGAGGACTGGAACACCTGGCAGCATAAGGTAGAACTGCTTGATCGACATTCCCCGATACATTTTATGCTGCTCGATCCGGGTGGTTAGACTCAGTCCTGTCCAGACGTTGCCTTGATCATCCGTACATTCCGCCCATGCCGCATGTCTTGGCTCCTGCTGCCGGCTAAAGCCATTCATTCCGGGAATATGTACGCCTAGTCCGCCATACCAGGGATTCCACCAGGAACGCGGAGCCGGTACAGGATACGAGCTATCCAGCCATTCTTCGCCCTGGTGCTTCAAGGAATGCACAACACTGCCGAATCCGGGGTCAGCCGCTATAGAGAGGACGCCGTTGTTCACTGTATATAATGTCCCGGCCGTTCCCTCCTGAGTTTCACAGCTGACACTCGCATCTGTCTGAGGGAACCACATTGCTGAGCGTTCCTGAATCCGATCCTCACCGCGATAGACGGCACGCACTTTCCAAGTGGATTCTCCGGTTCCCTGAACCCTCTTGTCCTCAGGAGAGAACTCCACATTTGCAGAATGCAGGTTCTGCTCTGGGCGAAGCACAACACTCGCGATTCTTTGCTCTTCTTCCCCATCACATTGGACATAAAGCTCGAATTCCCCGGCAAGCGGAAGCAGCTTTCGTTCGATCAGCTCCGCATGAAGTACCGGCGACTTGAATGGATTGCCGCCTCCAAGCACAATTTCGAGATGATTATCCAGCACAGGTACAACCGGAGCCGGACATTTACGGGCGAAGGAACGGAAATCCGACCAGTTAGCGAAGGTGTTCAGCGCAAATATCGTCGGCTTCGTCTTCACTGCTGCTCCGGGAGCGATTCGGCCGAGATCATGCTCTAGTCCGAGCGGATATTCCGAGCGAAGCAGCTTCAAGGAAGGGTCCCAGCAGATCCCGCAGGCAACGTCCTCTTCCTTGTTGAACAGCCAGTTCTCCGAGATCTGAGCGCTGTCCCAATGATCCGGACTGCCAGCGTACGCCTCGCCCATATCGACATAACGGCCCTGATACGGCAGAATGAGCCGATTGCCGAAGAAACCGAAGTTCGTCAGCAAATATACGTTCTCCTCCAGCTCGATGCTGCTATTCATTACTTCATAATGAAATTCGGCGATCCCGCTTGCAATCAGCTTGGTTACGGATTTCAGTTGCAGACCGGAAAAGTTCTCCGACTCGTACAGGGCTTCCAGAACCTGACTCTCTCCTTCCGGATAGATCTTCACTTCTGTAGCTTGCTTCTTCGAGAATTCTTCCGCGAACGGCTTTCCAAGCTTGGGATAGTTCCACCAAAAGTTGTGGCGGGAGCCCGGATATTCGATCCACATGCTATTACTTAGCTTGTGAAGGTGAACCGAAAAAGCACCGTTCACGGCGACCCATTGCTCCCCATTCTGTCCTCCGTAACGCCCCTCTGTTCCCTTCATTAGTACGGACAGCTTGCTTGTAAAAATAACTGGCTTACCGTTTACCGGAACCGCTGTGACCTGAACCTCGTGAGAGTAAAGACCGTATGATTGCAAGGTGAAGGGTACCCGAATAGAGGTTTTGCCATTAGCCGGTATGGTGATACGGACCGAACGTTCAGCCCATTCCACGATTTTATCCTCAGGCCAGTCAAAAGTGAACTCCGCTGGTGAGGTGAAATTGTTCTCCACATTCAGATACAGCTCGGCCGGAATACCCGGATGCAGTTCTTTGGCTGGCAGTACCATCTGCATCTTGACCGGAAATTTCGGATCGATGCCCATACGGAACTCGGCCCGTCTGCCACTGATGATCCAAGTGCTCTTGACAACAGGATGGGTCTTCTTGTTATTCTGCTCCTCCAGGATCGGGTCGAGCTGGAAATCCCCCTCCACGATTACCGCTTCTCCCGGAGCAATCGTTCGGGCGATATCCAGGGCAAAACGGATATTCTTGTCGTTCTGCCCCTTGATTTCTATTGAAAGCTCGGTTGCCAAGCGGTTTTCGATTCGGTAGCGGACCTTGTAAGCAGAACCAAATACGAGGTTATGCTCTTCGATCTCTGTTGAGATCGCATATTCTGGCGTATCCAGAGCGGTCAGCCCGCGGCCCGTCGTCTCAAATTCTACCCGCAAAGCCAGTTCTCCCTTATGCCACGTATAGTCCAGAAAATCGAAGCCGTGCTTATGGCGGCCATCCGGTTCGATCACAAGTTCACGGGTGCTGTCTGCGTACCAGTCAAGCTCCTCGAAATACGGTGTGAGCGCTTCCGTTTGTAATATCGTTGGAATGAAGTTCATCAAGTGAACGTAATCATCATTTTTTTCCCAGAAGAACCCGCATTTCTTATACATGGGCACAGCCTTGGTATTGCCCGCCCAGGTGAACAGATCCAGCCGTGGCCAGCCCGCTTCGACGGTCTTGCGGACAGCGTTCAATATCAGATTGCGGCCGACCTTACGTCCGTGATAATCGGGCCTTACATTTAGCAGCGGTACATACAAGGCGCCTTCATCTTGCTGGTAATGGGCGAAACTGCAGAAACCCACAACCTCCTCGCCATCGACGGCAAGAAAAGCATGCAGATTGGACGAAATCTCCATTTTCCGGCGAATGCTGTCCTCTGTTCTGAGATTGGTACCCCCGCCCCAATTTTCGTTGCTGCGGTTCCACATGTCAGCGAGCGCTCCGGCGTAAGAAGGATCATATTCAACCATACGAATGGGTTCAGCAGTAATATTGGTTGTCATACTCATATCCCCTTATCTTCATTTGATAGTGCAACTCTATGCCTTACTATATGAAATCCGGACCTTCCTCAATATCGCCGCAATATATTTTTTTCTTATAATTTCGGTTATTATATTCGACTAAAAATTGCTCTTCATAATGTAAACAATATTCAATTTGCTCTCTGAAACTCTTCCAGGTTATCTTTTCAAGTGCCTCTTCAATAGAAAAATACCTAATCTCTAAGCTTTCAGCCGATATACTAAACTCTCCACCGATGGGTCTTCCCATAAATAAGGTGTTACAAACGGATTCCTTAACATTCTGAAAAAAACCACAAAATTTAATGATTTCTATATCTATGCCTGTCTCTTCTTTCGTTTCCCGCACAGCTGCAGCTGACAGTGATTCCCCCACTTCGACTCTGCCTCCTGGGATTTCCCATCCACGCTTCGGTCCGTATTTTAGTAGTATTTCGTTACGATCATTAATCACAACCACAGCAGCGGTCACAGTATGCTTCGGAGAAACCTCCATTTCACTACTCCTTCCTTCATTCATTTTGTCCATACTTCGTCTAGCGTTAATTATACTATTAAATGGAAGAATATTACGATTACTAAAAATAATTCATGAAAAAAAGCCTCCACCAAACTCTGACAGAAGCTTCTAACTGTTGATTCAATTGAACGAACTCCCGGAGATTCACGCCTCTTGGAGTGTAATTTACTGTTAAATTGGTTGCATAACTTGCCACAGTTTCCAGAACATCTCACTATCGATTATAAAATACACCTCTGCAAATCCATAGTTGATGTAACCATTTCTAATTATTTTCAAGTTCACCTCCGTACCATCACTTAGCTGAATGATCAATCGTCTATACTTATCGTCATTTCTAAAGTCACCCAGTGCATCACCAACGATTTCCCTTGATAAAAGATTCGCATGATACAGCTGATCCACCAGCGTGTTTATTAAATCCATATCTTTTATCGGGTGATATTGGTCCATGCTATTGTTCCACTCACTATAACTTTGATATCGGGCACCAACTACATTCCCTTTAATATTAAATCTCCCAAAAAAATCTCCACCATCTCTTACAAAAATATCGTTTAAGCGCTCATAAAATGCAGGGCTAACCATTCCATTCTGTTCAGCTAACGTCATAATTCTAAAATCCTTATCGTACCCATTTACCGTATAAACATCTGCCTTATGTATCGTTGAAGCAAATTCAATATCATTTTCATCTTGAGTATCCCAGCCTTCAATATTGCCTTTTGCAGTCCCAAGCTTCTCGCCGAGTAGATCTTTTGCCCGTTCAGGAGCGATTTCTGTATCCGTTTGGGTATATACTTTGCCGTTATAATAAATAAGTCCAATCATCCTGGCATTTCTAAAATTTTTCGTCTCAGGCAATTTGATGACAGGTAATTTCACCCCCGGCTCATCAGGTACAACTGCTACATCATTATAGGTTGATATCTGATCGGATATCTGATCATTACTGGCTTGTATGTAGATAATGCCACCAATCAGGATAAATAACCCAGCTGCCACTACGCCTATTATTAGCCAAAAGTGTTTGGAGCGAATAAAGGACAAGATCATTGTTCGAATTCTTAACAAAAGATAGCACCTCGCATTTTCCGATTCTGATATCAGCAAAAAAAAGTTAATATAAAATCAATCATACCATATTCTGGTATACGTACGCAGATACTTATAAACCGAGGCGGCAAAAAAACAGCAAAAAAAAAGACTGTCGATACCTTAGATCAGCAGTCTTTCATTCTGGCAGGCTATTATCATGCCATTATTATTAATTCTTCATGAGGAGCGGCCGGTCCTGCAAATACAGCTCCAGGTCAGGACTATGTCCTTCGACAATTTCCTGAACGATAATCTTGGCCAGTAGTTGGCTGTAGACTGTTCCGTTGTCGCCATATGCGAGCAGGAAGTAGCTGTTCGGGAATTCATCATATTTTCCGACGATAGGCAAGCCGTCCACGATCCCGCCGTAAAATGCCGTGGAATAGAAGGCAGGTTCAACCTTGATGCCGGGAAACATTTGATTAAAATCTTCGATCAGCTTATCCTTCTTATACATCAGCTTGCTGTCCCGGTCCTCTGGTAATGTGGTGTTGTCATCGAGACCACCGATGATAATCCGGTTATCGGCGGTGCTGCGGATGTATAAATAGGGGCGTGCCGTCTCCCAGAGCAGGGTCCGGTTATACCAGGAGGAGAAGTCCGCTACTTTCTCAGTGGTGACTGTATAGGTACTCACGAAAGAGGCTTGCTTTTCTTTTCGGATATCCATATTTTCATAGCCTGCTGCAAAAATGACATATCGGGCGCTCACCTCATACCCTGTTTTCGTGTAGATAATCATGCGCTGCTGTTCCCGGTCGTAACGGTGGCCATTCATCTCCGTGTGCTCATAAACAGCGACTCCCTGTTGCCCCGCATACAGAAACAAAGCATGGGTGAACTTGTAAGGATTCAACTCACCATCATTGTAGGAGTAGATCGCGGCTTCCCGGCTGAACGGGTACTTCGCCTCAATGTCCTCTTGTGTCCAAAAGTCCAATTCTACGCCATGCCGCTTGATAAAAGCATATTCGTTCCGTAAACGATCTACATCCTCGTGACAGCTAGCGGAATAAAGCGTATCTCTCCGGCGAAATTCACAATCGATATCAACATGCCGTGAAGCTGCTTCGATCTCATCGATCGCCTCCTTAAGCAGTTTCAGATGCCGCCCGACATATTCATCCCCGAAGGTGTGGGCCAGGGCCGTGAACATTTTTTCGCCCGAATATTGAATGATAGCGGTGTTCGTACTCGTGCTTCCGCTGCCTATAGTCCCTTTTTCCAAAACAGTGACTTGTAGGCCTCTGTCGGCTAAGTAATACGCACATTGCGCTGCGGAGCTTCCTCCGCCGATAATCACCACGTCACAAGTAACATTCTCCTTCAAAGGAGGGTAGGACGGAGCATCTGGAAAGGTGGTCGGCCAATAATAAGTTCCCGATTGTAAGTTCATGGAATTCCCCCTGCAAGTAACAGACTGGAATTTATTATTACCCGGTTGTTAGGATTCATACGGTTTACTGCAGGCTGAAGCTTTATTTTTTTCTGCCGATATAGAGCAAGTGGGATGCATTTGCCCCTAGAATGTAGGGGTCTTCCGCTGACTCGATTCCTGTTGAAGCAACTAATTTGGGTTCTGTTCCAGCGACCTGATGAATTCATCTACTTGTTTTCTTGTTTTCAAAGTAATGACTTGTTGTGGTTTCTGGATATGTTCCAGTTTCTTTATCGTGTTCTTGCGGCTTCTTGTCCGGTAATTCCAAACCCACTTTACAAAAGCCCAGTCTATCTTTTCCGGGCACTCTTCGTTCATGTCAGGTCTGGACTTCTTGTGGTACATGATACGCCGTTTAAATATCCGGTACATACATAGAACTCTGGGCATGTCCAAAAAAACAATTAAATCTGCTCTCTTTATTCTGCTATCCATCGTCCTGGAATAGTTGCCGTCAATGATCCATTGATCTTCGTAAGTGAAGCGCTCTACGATCTGATCCCATTCTGCATTTTCTTTGGGGACCCAGTTCGCATTCCAAAAATAGGTGTCCAAATGGATAACCGGAAGCTTAAGAATGCCGCCAAGCTTCCGGGAAAGTGTAGATTTCCCCGATCCTCCCGAGCCAATAACCAGTATCCTTTCCACAGTTTCTCCTTTCATGAAATAGACTAAGAGCCAGCAAATCAGGTTCCGCAAAAGGTTCGATAGGGACGCGCAGTTTCCTCCGGCAATGTCGAGTAATCCGTCTGTTCGTCAGAGTAGGCATACGGGTCTGAAAGTACCTTCAGGAGCTGCTCCATAACAATGTAGTTTTTTTGTTTCACGGCAGCTTCCAGCGCTTCTTCCACTCTGTGATTCCGCGGAATGACCGCAGGATTGCTGCTGCGCATCAGCTGCTGCGAGGAAGCCGGGGATTCGCCTTGTCTTCCAAGTCTTGCCTGCCAGAGCTTATGCCAATGGGCAAATTCCTTCGTGCCAGATAAGACGGTATCTTCCGGCTTCCCCAAAGTCAAGGCACGAAAAGTATTCGTGTAGTCCGTACGATACGTTTGCATCATACGGAGGAGTTCTTCAATAAGATGGATATCCTCTTGTTCTTCGTTAAAGATTCCGAGCTTCGCTCTCATTCCTGCCACCCAAATCCGGTCATACTTTACTGAAAAATCAGCAATGGCAGTCTCAGCCATTTGGATAGCCTCCGACTGGTTGTCATGCAGCAGCGGAAGAAGGGTTTCTGCAAACCTCGCAAGATTCCAAGCGGCAATACGGGGCTGATTGCGATAGGCGTAGCGGCCCTGAAGATCAATGGAACTAAATACGGTTGCAGGGTCATAAACGTCCAGGAAGGCGCATGGGCCATAATCAATAGTTTCTCCGCTAAGAGCCATGTTGTCGGTGTTCATTACCCCATGAATAAAACCTGCAAGCTGCCATTTGGCAATTAGCTCTGCCTGACGTTGGACCACCTCCTGAAGCAGGATCAGATAACGGTTCCCTTCCGCCTCCGCATCCGGATAATGTCTTTGCAAGGTGTAATCTGCCAGAGCCCGGAGCTCCTCTGTGTTGCCCCTTGCGGCAACGAATTGAAAGGTCCCGACGCGCAAATGACTGGCAGCCACACGGGTCAAAATGGCACCCGGCTGCTCGGTTTCCCGGAATAAGGACTCACCGGTTGATACAACCGCCAAACTGCGGGTCGTAGGAATGCCAAGCGCATGCATGGCTTCGCTGATGATGTATTCCCGCAGCATCGGACCGAGCGCCGCCCGGCCATCGCCCCCTCTGGAGTAGGGAGTTCTGCCTGATCCCTTAAGCTGAATATCTACTCGCACACCAAGTGGGTTGATCTGTTCACCAAGGAGCACTGCCCGGCCGTCGCCCAGCATATTGAAATGACCGAATTGATGTCCTGCATAAGCTTGCGCAAGAGGTTCGGCGCCATCGGGAACCTCATTGCCTGCGAGAACCGCTGTTCCGTCATTGCTGCGCAGAGCCTGGATATTTAACCCTAAAGAGTTGGCGAGCGGATCATTAAAAATAACCAGCTCCGGCAAGCGGACAGGTGTCGGCTTCTGTAAGGTGAACAAAGATTCCGGCAGACTGGAGTAACTATTGTCAAAGTGCCACCCGGGATCTATACTTTCTTTTTTCTCCGTCATAGTGCCTCCTTGTTTTCTTTTAGGTGTAATTCGTTTCCTACTAGTGTATACTACTGCAGCTCTGCTAATTCTTGAGGCAACGAAAAACCGCCATCTACATTAGGCTCGAACGCAACGAACTTCACTACAGCATCAAAATTGAGTTCACCATAGATATGAGGATATTCGCTTCCTTCATTATATAGATCTTCCCACCTAACCTCAGCCTTTACTTTTGACGCCTCAATACACAGCAAAAAATGCAAAAAAGAAACCAACCTTTGGAAAAATGGAAGTGCGACCAACCATTTCAAAGGAGAGGTTTCGAATTGCAGACAATCCAGTCTGATTACCGGCAGGCTCGTTCATGAGCAAAACCCGGATTGCTCCTGCCTCCTGCCGGATGATGTTTGGATGAGCTATATAATTTAATAATCGCTGCCCTGACTCACTCTGATCACGACACTGCCTTTCTTATGCCCATGTTCCACATACCGATGGGCCTCGGCCGTATGTTCTAATGCATAGTACCTGTCAATCACCGATTTTATCTTCCCTGTCTCCATTAGATCTTTTAGGAATTGCAGGTCCTCGATGCGGACCCTGGCCATTCCCTGCCCGGCTACCGTAACATATACTCCGGTGGGCTTCAGTGCTTTTTTGCACCTGGATTTGGGAAGCTTGCCGGAGGCATCGAAGATAATGTCATACCGCCCGCCTCTTGTTGTAAAATCCTCTACCGTATAATCGATCACCTGACCCGCGCCCAAGGAATGTACCCATTCCAGATTTGCTGTACTGCATACCGCGTCTACCTCTGCCCCAAAGTGCTTCGCAAGCTGTAATGCAAATGTCCCTACAGTGCCTGAAGCTCCATAGACCAGAACTTTTTGTCCCGTTTGAACACCTGCTTTTCTAAGAAAATACAATGCGGTGGTTCCCCCATAAAGCGCTGCAGCAGCTTCCTCAAAGGTCGTATTGGCCGGTTTGAACCATACCATTCCGTCTTCATGCAGACAAGCATACTCAGCATGGGCGCCAAAGTGCATCCCCGTTAAAGCAAAAACCAGATCACCTTGTTTGAAATGCTCCACTTCAGGGCCTATAGCTACTACTTCACCGGCTAACTCTACACCCAAAACAGGTTTTCTGGGTTTGCTTAGACCTAATACGATCCGCATAGGCAGCCATAGCAAGGCAGGACTCTTAAAAGTCCGTACCCTAACATCCCCTGCGGTTACGGTTGAAGCATGAACCTTGATCAGCAGTTCTTTGCGCTTGGGCAAAGGCTTCTCCAGCTCTATGAGTCGCAGTGTTTCTGGTGATCCGTACTTGGAGCATACTATGGCTTTCATGAGTTTCCCCCCGGTGTCGATTTGCAATAAGTATAGCTTCAGCGGGGAGGATCATGTAGATACTTAAGTATGCTTTTCGCCAAAAACTGTGACAGTGCTGTTGAATGACATTACAACAAACCTAGCCTACGGGCACGGGCAACAGCCTCTGTACGCCGCGAGACCTGAAGTTTGTCAAAAATATTGCGGTTGTACCCCTTAACAGTACTTAGTGCTAGAAATAGCCGCTCGCTAATCTCGCGGTTCGAGAGACCTTGTGCAATGAGCTGCAATATTTCAAGCTCCCGCCCGCTCAGTGGCTCAATAAGGGGCTGAGACGGCCTGGGCACATGCTGAGCAGATCTCAATTGGCTGTGTTGTGGATTCTCGGCTTCAAATGCAGCCAGCAGTTTCCTCCGGTAATCCATCAGTTCCCCACCAACCTCTGCTTCGCGCAGCAGCCTTTCGACCGGCAGCCCTTCGTCGACAAAAGCACGGATAAAGCCGCCCGGCTGGGCCATTGTCATAGTTTCAGCCAATGCTTGCGTCGCTGCAGACTTATCTCCGCATCTGTAAAGGACTGCTGCATAAAAAATCATTCCCTTTAGCCGTTCGTCCGGACGACCCGTGACTGCCGCTTGCCTAAGCATTGGCTCTAGCACCGCCAACACGGCAGAAGTGTCTCCGCGTGCCATGTATACCTTTGCCTGGCAGAGTGAAAGCCCATGCTGCTCCGAAAGGATAGCAGCTGCATCCAGGTTCTCCTGATGAAGCAAAGCCGACACTTGCATAGCTGCAATCTGGGGAATCTGTGCCCAATAATGTTCCTTCCGGGCAAGAAGCTCTGCTTTTGCTAAAATAGCAGCTGCCGCACTCACTTCACCCCGTGCAAGCTTCAGCTTCGCGAGCAGCACCTCGCCTGCCACCCCCCGGTCCGAATCTTCAAACTGTTGCGCAAGCTGGACGCTTTGCCGGCTATGCAGGAGGGCTTGCTCCCATTCATTCCATTCATAAAAGATCCGCGCTAATCCCAGGTGTGCTTCGCATGCAGCCGGCAGTGGCGGTTCCCCAGCCCATTCCAGCACACGAAGATAGCTCCCAGCCGCAGCCGGTAACTGGTTCTCCGCTTCCTGAATGTTTCCAAGGCCCAGGGTTGCCATGATAGTGATCATCACGTGCCCGATCTTCTTGCTGATCGACAAGGCTTCCGCATAAGCTGTTTCGGCCAGGCTGAGATCTCCTTGGAGCTGATAAGCATACCCCAGCGACCACGCAGCCGCTGCACGCACCGGCAGATTGTCAGGATGGAGGTAGTCCAAGGCGCGGCGTGATTCGGCCATGATGGGTTCAGCCTGGTGTCTGCTTACCGCGAGCGTAGCACGTATGGAGGCAATATGTCCTGTAAGATCACGGGTTCTCTCGTTCTGTACAGTGCCGTGCAGCGCTTGTTCTGCAGCTTGCAGCTTCTGTTCAACACTCGTTATCCGGCCCTGCATGAGGAGTCCGGAAGCATACATAACCCACAATGAAGGCCTTGAATCGAGTATTTCCACCGGCAGGGAATTCAGCCAGTTCAGTACGGGAGTTACTGCCCCCCGAAACAATAACGGCATCCCCTCTCCTTCCATCAATCGGGCAGCGCGTTCGATATCCCCGGCAGCGGCTGCATGGTGGAAAGCTTCAAGTTCAAATCCATTGTCCTCATACCATCCGCTCGCCCGAATATGCAATTCAGCAACGGTCCTCTTCTCTTCCTCTTCTAATGGAGGAAGGCCTTGAGACAGACGTTCCCGCAGCAAATCCGCAAAGAGATGGTGATAGCGGTACCAGCGTCTTTCGTTGTCCAAAGGGATAAGGAAAAGATTCGCATGTTCAAGATATTCCAAGGTGCGTTGTCCGGAAGAAAAAGGTGATCCTCCGGATTCTGCGCCCATTACAGCATCACACAGCGGGCCGCACATCCGGCTCAGGACCGATGTGAACAGCAAAAAGGCCTGAATACTTGCAGACTGCTGCTGCAGTACTTCTTCTACCAGATAATCCAGGACAAACTTGTGGCGCCCGGAGAACGACTGGATGAAGCTGGTGGCGTCATTGCGTCCCTGCAAAGAGAGTGCGGCTAATTGAAGGCCAGCTATCCAGCCTTCTGTGCGGGATTCAAGGAGCATGACATCTTCAGCGGAGAGCATCAGACCCATCACCTGGCCTAGAAATTCTGCAGCTTCGGTGGCATTGAACCGCAGGTCTGCAGCATGCAGTTCAGTCAATTGATGCCGCACACGGAACCTCGGCAACGGTAAAACCGGTTCTTCGCGTGTAGCGATGACCAGATGCATCTGCGGCGGCAGGTGCTCAATCAGGAAAGCCACGGCTTCATTGACCGGCTTCGAATCAATCAGATGGTAATCGTCAAGGACAAGAATGGAAGGCTCAGATTGAGAGGTGATTTCATTCAGAAGTGCCGTCAGCAGTGATTCGATTGGCGGGGGCTGGGGGGATTGAAGCACGGAAAATATACCCTCTCCGATGTTCACGCCAATGGTCCGGCAAGCGGCGCACAAATACGTGAGAAAACTCGCAGGATCATTATCACCAGCATCCAGCGACAACCATCCGGCTCTTTGTCCGCAGACAGAGAGCCAGGCACTGACGAGTGTCGTTTTACCATAACCGGCGGAGGCGGAGAGGACAGTCAGCTTGCCTTGCAGACCCTCGTTAAGCCGCTCCAGCAGACGCGGGCGGACGACGATTTTTGACCTGGCCGGGGGGATATACAGCTTGGTAGATACAAGAGATATTGTCATATCTAGATTATAATGATTGTAATCCTGCAGCGTCAACAAAGCAGTTCGTTCCCGGATCAGCTACATCCGTATACCCTAATTTAAAAAGAACGATATACTCGTAGAAGATGAACCCTCTATTCGGGCCCCGGGGTTAGTTAGAGATTTACGGAGGCTTACCCGGTTGATCCCTCAATAACATATAAGCGCTCAAAGCATAGGAATAACTGCTTTTGAGCGCTTTTTAGGTTCATGGGTTGGATACAGCTTTATTTTCCCGTCAGCAAATATTTATATATCTTGCCATCCCGTACATACTCATTAGAGAACAGCAGCGCATCCCCATCACGCTTGATGAATTTCAGATTGTCTCCATAGAACGGAATATCGTTGGTTTCCGCATATTCCTGCTGCTTGGTGTCGAGCAGCTTTTGGTACAATAACGTCTGTCTACCCGTCTTGCGTTCGATCAGCATAAGCAGCCCCTTCTGATTCGGACGAATCAGCAGATAATCATCATCCATTCCTTCCACCAAATAGTTCTCAGCTACACCCCCAAGCTTCACCATGTCAATGAATGAGGTTACCTTCCCTGTACCATCATCAATCAGCCGGAGCGTTTTCCCGTCCGTAAGCACCAAGTGATTGCCGTACATTTTCACATTATCCCCGTAGCGCATCCAGTACTTCACACTATCCTGACGGATAACCATTCCATCCTTGAGGATCAGCGTATACCATTTATTGTTGATATGGGGTTCGCCGTAAATATCCGTGATAGTCAGGTACATCAAGCCCTTTGGAGTCTTTTTAAAATCAAATTGAACCATATCATACAGCTCCGAACCGAGTTTTGCCAGCAATTTGGGCTCACCCGAAGGAGCGGTTACCCAGAGGTTACCGGTTTTTTTATCAATTGTATAATCGTTACCACCGTAGACAGCACTTGCGGAGTTAAAGGACTTAAGCCCTTGAGCAGTATAGACTCTATGCGCGGCATCCCAGCCCACCGTGGTTCCTCCCAGTGAACCTACTACGAAACGGGCGGGAACATACAACTGCTCCTCATAGATAAAAGGAGTTCCTCCAAGATCAACGATTACTCCGTCAAGAACGCCCTTTGAGCTCCCTACTCGAATACCAAGCTTTTTCTTCCATCCTACAAATTGCACCTTTTGATGAGCCTGATCCCAAGTGGCCTGAAGACCTGCCGACTCCAACAGATAAGCGGGCACATAGGTAATTCCATTCTTGATCAGCGCCGAATTGGTGCTCTGACCTCCGCCCTCCATTGAGTACTTGAAATATGCCGAAGAAGCAGCATCAGTAATTGGAGCCATTAGCAAAGAGGCCGCGAGCAAAGGGGCAACCAGCCACTTTTTCACCATACATCTTTCCATCCTCTCTTATTCATACCTGTTATGTATAGACGCAAACGGTTCAGATAGGTTTCACCAGATTTTCCCACATAAGGAGCTTGATTCAATCGTATCCTTAACTTTTTTTCCAGCGGCATGCACCTATCTTAGGCTCCTGTCATACAACGGTTATAAGGAAGGCGGGATGCAGGTGAACAACAATCAGGCTTTTGATGAACGGGCCATCTTTCTGGCGGCTGTCTGTGGACAGACCTATGTCCAGTTTAATCATACGGATGGTGCATTCACCGTTCCAACAGGATATTCAGTCACCCATATCATTCAAGCGAAATCGTTAGGCCGTGTATGGGAACCGTTTGGATTCATTATGGAATCGCCGCAAGAGATTATTATTGCCTTCCGCGGGAGCAGTTCAACGGCCAACTGGATTTCTAACGCCAATGCCACGCAAAAAAAGTACAAATACATCAAAGAAAACTGCCTTACCCACCGCGGCTTTACCAACATTTATTCCTCTGCACGAAGCGGTATTCACTCTGCACTCTCCCGGTTGTCCCCCAGCAAAAGGCTATATATAACAGGTCACAGCCTCGGCGGGGCACTCGCGACACTATGCGCTCCAGATGTTGCTGTTCATACTGCATTCAATACTCCACACCTATATACCTATGGTTCTCCCCGTGCCGGTGATCCGGCCTTCGCAAAGGCTTGTTCGCGATATGTTCCGAATAGCTACCGTATTGGCAACCTTTTTGATGCTGCCGTTTATGTTCCGCCCTCGATCTTCATAATGCCTGGCCGGGACAAACGGTATTATTACAGCCATGTCCAGACCTTTTATCCCCTTTCTTTTCAAAATGGCTCCGTCAGCCTCAATCACGCACTCAGCAGTTATTTCAGGAAACTTTCCAAGCTCCGTCCGGAATTCACGAAGCAGCTATGCGCTTCAACCCCCGGTTTTTGTCCGGTTGTGGAAGAACTCCCCCAAGCGACTCGAGCTTAGCAGGCCTTGGATAAGCAAAAGACACTAGCCTACGGGCTAATGTCATGGATCATTCTCACCTATGTAATGGGAATTTTCATTAGTGCTTGCTGATGAATCTCTTTGCCGCGTCACCTGCTGCTGCCGGAAGCTGCATCCACACATAAGCATGGAGGGAGTTCTCAATACGTTCAATTTCATAGGTATCAAGCAGACTGGAAAAGGTATGCAGACTGCCTCTTATCTTCTCATCTGCCCACTCTTCTTCGCTCGGCAGGAAAAGAACCGGACACTTCACCTTGTTGTAATAGTGTTCAAATTTCACATCCCAGTATTTTTGAATATATTCGGTTCTAACCCGATTTAAAAAACAACAGGCAAAATGACCGTTTGGCAGCTGTTGCAGATTATTTTTGATAAAGGCAGAGAAGTATTCGTTCCACAATCCGTGCGCCTCGAATTCCATCTGTTCTTCTTCCTCATAGGCTTCTTTAGTGGGAAATTCACGTTCCTTCCGCTCTGCCAATTGGACCCGCAGGGCTTCCTTCTTCTGCTCGATTTCTTCTTCTGACCCCTGAAATAATCCATACTCACCGAACTCATTATACAAGGCACCTTCACAGATAAGCGATTGAACAAGTTCGGGATGTGATGCAGCCAGACTAAGTCCCACCTCTGCCCCCATGGAGCTGCCGACTACATGACAACGCTCCACATTAAGATGCTGCAGCAGGATATACATATCGTTCGCCATATCATCAATATGATAGCCTGTTTCAGGTTGATCTGATTTGCCATGCCCCCGGCAGTCCGGAGCAATGATACTATATTCCTGCTCAAACTGCGGGATGATGCCATCCCACATGTTCAAATTCCCGCCGCTAAAGTGGAGAAAGAGAACGACTTCCTTATGTTCTATTGCGTATTTCACATTAATGCCTACGTGCCCTAAGTCTATTAGTTCCTCTAGCATGTTCTTTGCCTCCAATATGTAAAATCATTCACTTCATTATACCCTATGGATTCTGTCAGATTCAGTGTGAAAGTTGAGTTAAGTATAAAAGCTGTTATACTGCAATTGAGAACGATTATCAAATACGAAGGTAGTGAAAGTACATATGCTCACTCAGCGTTGTGACAGCTCCATCGCTCATCCCCATAGCTTCTGTATCCCCACGCGGATGGCAAATCTTAACGGATTATCGATCAGTGGAGATCCCGATACCGGGCAACAGCATTCTATTTTGATGATTGTAACCGGCGGGAACGGCACCATTGAGCTTGAAGGGAAACAGCATAACCTTACTTGCGGAACCCTGCTGTGCTGCTCCAGGACGCTAAGCGTTTCCTTACATCCACAATACCAGCTTCATGGGTTATGGATTGAATACTCCACCTTGCTTCCGCAGCAAGCCGGGGCCAATCCCTTGAACAACGGCATACCTTTGAATGCAGGCAGCTCAAAAGCTTGTACACTAGCTTCAGAACTGCTAAAAACCTGGGAGGCGCCGGCACAGGATAATCCGTTCGCCCTGCAGAAGCTGTTCTCGGAGCTTCTGGTAGAGCTGTACCGAACAAAAGTGGATTGTGCCCAAACATCCGTGCAATGGCTTGATCAAGTACTGCAACATATAGAAACGCATTATAACGAAGATTTGACAAGAGTACAGATGGCAGAACTGGCCGGGGTCAGCCCGGAACATTTCTCACGCACCTTCCGCAAGGCCACGGGTCAAACCTTTAACGAATATCTTACCTTACTTCGGATCCGCAGGGCACAGCAGCGTATACTGACAGACAGACCGAATTTAACCGCACTGGCGCAGGAGGTTGGCTATGGCGAAGGAACCTATTTAAGCAGAAAATTCAAGCAGGTGGTCGGCGTATCTCCGGCAGCCTACCACCGCAAGAACAAAAGAATTGTTACTCTGAATTTCAATCACACCGCCAGCTTAAGAGCGCTAGAAGTCATGCCTGAACTGGGTGTGTATTCAAGCTGGATGGAGCGTCTTGAGCTTGCCCCTTCCCAGGATAAATTGCGGTTTGAAGAGACAAGCACCGCTTCACTCTACCAATCAGTAGCCGCAGCACGGCCTGATGTTATCATCAGCTATAGCCTTACCGCTGAGAGCAAGCTGCTGCTGCCGGTCGCACCGGTAATTGAGCTGCCTTTTATGCATATGGGCTGGCGGGAGCAATTCCGGCAGATCGCCGCCATTGCAAACCGAGTGCCGCAGGCTGAGGCTTGGCTGAGCCGCTATGGTGAGCTGTGTCATGAGGCCAATCTGGAATTGGACCGGCTGATCGGAACGCGCGGGACAGCCATAGTCTGGGAAATTGGCGAAGATACCGCTTATTCCTACAGCAGCAGCTTTGGGCATGGATGTCAGATCCTATATGGTGATCTGGGTTTCCGCCCGCCTGCTGCCCTGCTGGAGCAAGGCCTGCAACGCAGCGGTTATTTGAAAGCACCCACCCAGACTATCGCTGCTTATCCTGCTGAACATATTTTCATTACCAGTATACCCACAACGCATGAAGGACTGGAGCAGTTCTCAGCGCTGCTGCACTCCTCAAGCTGGAAGGAACTTGACGCAGTTCACAATGGCCATGTCTATCAACTACACCAGCCGGATTTATTCTATGGCTTCGATCCCTTATCCTCGCTGGCGCAATTGAAAATGATCATGCAGACAATCACATCACAAATTTACATAGTGTGAGATCACATCAGACCATAGTCTTCACTGGGTGAAGTCTGTAAAGTATAAATGAGAATGATAATCATTGTACATAAGGAGGCACACAAGTTGAATCATCTGCAACAACGCAGCGCGAAACAAAGACATTGGCTCATCTTTTCCCTGCTGCTGGCAATAACCTTATTAGCTTCAGCCTGCGGAAACAATACTTCCAAGGGAAGTGCCGCAAATACAGGAAACGCCACCGAAGCCCCCCCTGCTTCACAGCAACCGGAGCAGACGGTGGAACCCGCTGCATTCAAAACGGTTACAACCATAAACGGGGAGATTAAAATCCCGGTTAAACCGAAACGCATCGTTGCCGAGGAATACCTGGGCAGCCTGATTGCCCTGGATACTATTCCTGTCGGCGCTCCCGGCCTGACACTGGAGAATATGTACTTCAAAGAAGCCCTTGCCGGCATAGCTGATACCGGAACCTACGGGAAAATGTCACCCGAAAGGATCCTCGAACTTGAACCCGATCTGATTATTTCCGGTATGGCCGACAGCTACGAGGCCTTAAGCCAAATCGCTCCAACCATCATCGTGCCTTATGGGGATCTAAAAAATACTCATGAAGAGTTAACTTATTTCGGAAAGCTGCTGGGTAAAGAGCAAGAAGCCAAGGACTGGCTGGCTCAATACGACAAGCGTATTGCTGAAGCCAAAGCCAAGGTGGACGCAGTCATCCCTGCTGATGCTACCTTCAGCATCCTCGAGCATGGCGACAAAGCCACTTGGGCTTATGGAGACAACTTTGGACGCGGTGGACAGCCTGTCTATCAGGCGCTGGGCCGCAAGCCTCCTGCTGGAGTTGCTAAGGAAATCATGGAGAAGCAGTGGGCTGAAATTTCTGCTGAGATGCTGAACAAATATGCCGGGGATTACCTCATCATAACCGACAACGAACAAACCGTGCAGGACTACAAGGATGATCCGATCTGGGGTAGCCTGCCTGCGGTCAAAAATGATCATATTTATGTCTGGAAGGAAGGGAAATCCTGGTACTATGATCCCATTGCCGTTCTTTCCCAAACGGAAGAGCTTGCGGCTTGGCTCACCGCCGGACAAAAATAATGCAAGTCAATCCATAAACACCAAAAGAGCCAGATTCCTATCTTAGGAAATGGCTCTTTTGCGTTATTTACCGTAAAGTTATACCGGAAGATATATTGATTAGGTACGCCGCATATATGCCCGCACGGTGATGGGCGCAAAGACCGCCACAATGACAGCAGCTCCTACGAGGGAGTAGACCAGATCCGAGCCTATGGTTCCTAAGTTAACCAGATTACGGACGGCTGTAACCAGATGCGATATCGGGTTCATTTTGACGAACCATTGAAGCCAGTCCGGCATCGTATCCACCGGCACAAAAGCATTCGACAGGAAGGTCAGTGGGAACAGCACGATCATGGATATCCCCTGTACACTGGAAGCTGTACGTGCAATAACACCGAAGAAAGCAAAGATCCAGCTGATGGCCCAGGAGCAGATAATGACCAGCACACCGGCCATGACAACATGCCCGAATCCGCCTTCAGGACGTAGTCCCATCACATATCCCATCGCAAACGTAAGCACAGTCGCAATCGTATAGCGGACTG
Source organism: Paenibacillus sp. P3E (assembly GCF_001909045.1). Classification (NCBI taxonomy): domain Bacteria; kingdom Bacillati; phylum Bacillota; class Bacilli; order Caryophanales; family Paenibacillaceae; genus Paenibacillus; species Paenibacillus sp. P3E. The sequence continues at coordinate 29,455 of NZ_LVWH01000208.1, forward strand.
TGTCTGCAAGCAAGGCTCCGGCAAGCGGGGCTATCCGTGAGATCGGCAGAGACTTGAAGCGGTCAAAGACGCCCTTTTCCATATCCTCACGCAGCTGTACGCCTGTCACAATCGAAGTTGTGATTACGGTCTGCACGAGAATTCCGGGGATGATCACCGGCAAATAATTGTGGATATCCCCGGAGATCGCGCCCCCAAAGATATACGTAAACATCAGGGTGAAAATAATCGGCTGAAGCGTAACATCGAACAATTGTTCAGGGGTGCGTTTGATTTTGAGCAGCCCCCGATAGGCCATCGTTAATGAATTCCGCACCGATTGGCCGAAGCTCGTGTGGTTTTTGAGCTGGCGTTCAGCGCCTGGCTTAATGAATGTACTCATACTGTTTACCCCTCCATTTAGTTTGACTTGGCGGACGCCAACGTGGATTTATCTTCTGCCCCATGCCCCGTAATACTTAGAAAAACCTCGTCGAGCGTTGGCTTCTGCACACTCAGCTCAGCCAAAGAAATCCCCGCCTCACGGAGGGCAATCAGCAGATCAGTGACCCGGTCCGCATCCCCCATAGGTGCAGTAATGTTCGCAGATTCCGCTGATATAATGGTTTTTACATTCAGCACCCGTTCAACGGTCTGACGGGCAAAGCCGATGTCAAGCGGATTCTGAACTTTTAACTGCAGGGACGAAGTACCCACAGATGATTTCAGCTCATCTACTGTGCCCTCAGCGACTACCCCGCCATGGTCGATTACAGCGATCCGGTCAGCCAACTGATCCGCCTCTTCAAGATATTGTGTGGTTAACAGAACTGTTGAACCGGACTGAATCAACCGGCGGATGGTGTCCCACATCTGATTCCGTGTACGCGGGTCCAGACCGGTCGTCGGTTCGTCCAGGAAAATGAGCGGCGGCTGCGCAATCAAACTTGCGGCCAAATCCAGCCGGCGGCGCATACCGCCCGAGAAGTTTTTAAGCGGACGTCTGGCAGCCTCTGTTAATCCAAATTCCTCGAGCAGTTCCTCGGACTTGCGCCGCGCTTCGGCACGTCCCAGGCCGAGCAACCGGGAGAAAATCACCAGATTCTCAGTGGCACTGAGCGACTCATCTACTGAAGCATATTGTCCGGTCACACCAATCAGCTGACGCACAATCTGCGGCTCCTTCACCACATCATGCCCGAAAACCCTGGCGGAGCCGGCATCCGGCCTTAGAAGCGTCGCAAGCATCCGGATTACTGTAGTCTTACCTGCCCCATTCGGACCCAGTACGCCATATATTGAACCTGTAGCCACTTTAAGATCCACACCATCTACCGCGCGATTGTCCCCGAAAATTTTGACAAGCCCCTCTGCCTCGATGGCCCATTCTTTCTTCGAGGTTGCTGCCCTAAGTTGACTCATTTGTTACTCCTCCTTGACAACTAATATAGTTGGATCATAAATCGCTTATTTAAACTGAATATAAACATGTTATGTATTTCTTCTGTGCCGCTTCATTATAACGCCAACGGGTAAGCAGCTTAACGGTCTCCAAACGCATTTATCCCTCAGTCTCTGGATGTAGAAAGTAACCATTTCATGACAAAAAAAGGCCTGGGAAAAGGCATTTCGCCTTAAACCCAAGCCTTATATCTATTCATACGGCTTCTATTACTCGACAGGTACATTTGCTATAGTGACCGGTTCAGTAAATTTTGCAGTACCGCTTAATCTCAAGCGCATATTGGCTGCACCGGTGGTAGCTGGATTAATGGTTAGGGTTAAACTTCTGGTGGCAATACCGCTTGAATTGGCCGTTAGCGAAAAGGTTGAGCTATAGCCATACGATGACGGCCACGAACCGTCACTGTTCTTCACCTTTGCGACTTGCGTACCTGAACTGGTATAGACCCCAAGGCTATATCCGGAGGTCGTCGAGCCCGGTGTCAGACCGGAGAGTGTCACTTTCACCTCAAACTCATAATGATTAGGAAGCGTCGCCTGATGTTCGAATGCATATACAGGTGTTGTTGGAGTAGTGGAGCCGGCACCGTAAGAACCGGTCTTGAAAGTGGAAGAATCATACCATTTGTAGCCGGCAGCCGGCGCTGCCCAAGGTTCAGCCTGCGGCTCCGTGGAACTGGCAGGCGCTTCCCAGCTGTATACCGGAGTGGCCGTATCCAGGGTTAGGCCCGGTACCGAGGAGAATGTTGTATAGCTCTCCGGCGTAGCGAGCCAGTTCACCATGTTGACCAAAAGTGTGGCGTCATCCGCCTCCTCATAGCCGTCATAGGTTGTTTTGGTGCCGCCCGTCTCCTCTTTTTTGTATTTCGGCGTTGCATCCTCTACTGGAGAGGAGTCGCCTATAAAGCCTGCTTTACCTGCGCTAACCTTGGCTACCGCGACAAACGGCCCTTCCGCGACACCGCCGCCGTTATACACACCGGCATCCACTGCGCTGGACCAAGCGGTAGCCGTTGTCGGAACATAGACAATTCCCTTTGCCTTTGCCGGGTCGGTGATGGCAAGTGTGGAACCGGCGTGAACAGCCACGCTGGATACCCCGCTTGTAATATTGAAGGCTTGCGAAGGAGTCACGATATGGTTTGCCGTCACATCGCCTAGCGCGTTATAACGGAATCTCACACCGAAGTTCGAAGCCAGCCAATCCGAGCTCGATACTCCAGACATCGCCGGTGAAGCAGCTTCCTCCGCCCCCATACCCAGAGCAGGATTTCCCCAAGCTCCCCGCCGGTAGCCGTTGAAGACCTCGGAGGCATCGAAGCGGTTTTTGTTCCGGTCTGCGTTGTAATGGTCGCTGATGAAGAAAATGCTTCCCCCGCCTTGAACATAGTCAAGCAGTGCACTCTGCTCCGACGTCTTATACGGGATATTGGCTTCCGGAATGATGAATACATCGTAGCCAGACAGATCGGATAAGGTGATCGCAGTAGTCTTGCGAAGCTCTTTAATGTAGTAACCTTCGGCTGCCAGCCCGTTCGCAAAATCCGAAAAGCCGCCATCAATCACCCAATCGGCCGCACCGGCAGTCTGGGCATGCGTGTTATCGAACAATACCTTCTTGCCGTTCGCAGTGGCGGGGGTAATGCTGGGAGCCGGATCAGATGCTCCTTCGGCTTGAACCAGGGGTGCAGGGATAATTACGGCAGATGCCAGCATTGCGGCGACCGCCAGGCTTGTCCAGGTTGTACGCAGACGCGGGAAGCTTAGAAACATTCTTCATTCCTCCATTCTCTTCATAGGATTGAGGCCATTTCGGCTGCCCATAGAATAGCATAGTAAAATTTGGAATAGAAGAACCATTTGCTATTTTTTACATTTTTAAAACAATTTTATTCAAAGGATGACAAACCGGCGGGATGACTGAGCCAACATCCGCTATCGACAAATAGGTAACCTGTTGCGTATAATAT
>NZ_LVWH01000209.1:0-140701 GCF_001909045.1 Paenibacillus sp. P3E
GGCATAGATAATGACTTTGGTCAGCATTTTAGGATGGTAGCTGTCGCGGCCACCGCCAGGGTAGGCCGCGTCAAAGAGGGCGTCGTCGAGTCGATTTACGGCGGCGTTCACGACACGAACGAGGTGATTTGGTGGGATATCTTCTTCTAAATCCATTGGCAAGCAAAGTGGGTCCATGGTATATTGAATGTACAAAAGAAACCCTCCTTTGAAATGGTTGGTCGCACCTCCATTTTACCAAAAGAGTGGTTTCTTTTTTGCGTTTTTATAAATATTGTAGTATGTTTCCCGCTTAAACAGCGGAGAGGACGGAACGATTGTGGAAAAGCGATAGCGTTCGCCTTTGTGTCCGGATTTTCACCGCTAAGGGGAATAAAAAAAATCTGGACACAAGAGCGATTGGAACAACGGTCCGTTCGCGGAGCGTCCTCACGGAGCACAACGTTTGTCCGACTCCAAAAACAAGGGATGTCCCAAGTAGCCATTTCATGGCTTATGGGACACCCCCGTTTGCAGTTCCCCCTTGAAATCCCAACATAGCATTTAGAGATTTACAAATGTGTAAATTATGGATATAAAAAAAACTATTATACTTGCTTTATATAAGAGGCGCTGTTTTTGCTTCCTGAACCAGAGAATAATCAAATATAAAATGCCTAGAATAAGTAATAAATACAGCAAGGATGTATATAGATCATAAGAATTATTATCACCAAACCCCTCTCCTGTACTAAGTGCAACTACTATTAAAAATTTACAGGTTATCCTCCCTAATACCGGAATTATCGAAAATAGCAATAAATTTATAAGAAAAGAAATTATTTTCAACATTAACCTCCTCTATCAATTGATGGCCGCTACTTAATTAGGTTTTAGTGATCCATTTTTTGTAGGATAGCATTGAGCGGAAACAAAATGGATAAAAGGAGTCCCTTTCTGAAGGGGGCATGACTCCTGCTATGTTCAACGAGCGTTACTCTCACCTCCTGCCCATTATGCAGGAAGAAGCCGTTGACAGAATTGAAGTTGAACTCAATAAATTCGCAGAAAAGCAGCTTGAACCTGTTGAATAAAAGTCTCCGTTAGCAAATCCGTTAGCAAGCTCAAAAATATGGCCTTTCCCTACTCCCGCATACGCTCCGTCGAGCCTACATATAGCAAAAACCCCTTGCTAGGCAAGGGGTTTTGAGAAGTGGGCCCTACAGGACTCGAACCTGTGACCAATCGGTTATGAGCCGACCGCTCTAACCAACTGAGCTAAGGGCCCGGATCTAGGATTCCGTATATACAATGGCTGTCTGAGAAAATAAAATTGGTTGCGGGGGCAGGATTTGAACCTGCGGCCTTCGGGTTATGAGCCCGACGAGCTACCGGGCTGCTCCACCCCGCGTCAGTAAACATATTCAAACAGCGACAATAGATAATATACATCATATCCGGGTCAAAAGTCAAGGATGATTTTGGTTAATAAGCTCAAGGAAGAAAACGAACCCCATAACGGCCCTTGCGTGAACGGTATATTTCCACAAAACGCGGGTCATGATAGCCATAAATCCAGCCGTCCTGTTCGAGCCTTTTGGCCAGACATCCGGCTTGAAATCTTGTCCGGAACAGCTTCGCGAAGTATATCCAATTCATGATACCTTCTTCTCCTTCTCCGCAAAATTAAGGTCTCTCTTGTTTCTAAAGATATCATGCCCATTTCCCAAAAAATAAGCCGCCGGTTTCCGGCGGCGGTTGCGTAATTTTTGGATATGTTTATTTTTTCGTTACACTTTTATCAGGCCAGCCATTCTGAAGATCAAAATATTGATCAGGGTCTTTCTGCAGTGCCTTCAGCATGAAATTACCCTGTTTCTCCCAAGCTAGAAGCGCACTGGCAACCGTTCGTTTGCCTTGATACACCTCGGTGAATAGTATCTGCCCGGCATCATTAATCTGGGTTATTCCTGGAAGACGCGCCTTCAGACTGTCCATGACCGGGTCACTCGCCGGTAGAGGCTTCTGGATGAAGAATGGGGTAAGATCCAGCGCCTTTTCCGGGAATCCATTATAATCTTTGCGTGCGGTCAGCTCGTAACGGTTATGGGCTTTAATTTTGGCAACCTCATTGCTGTTGACGAATTGGATCAGATCCCAAGCATCCTCTTTATTCTGTGCGAGGGTATTGATCGCCATCAAGCTGCCAAGCGTTGTTCCCATAGCTACTCCTGGCTTTTCTGCAAAAGTAGGTACTGAAACGATACCCCAGTCTACAGGCTTGAAATTTTTAATGAGGGATGCATTCCTGTTGGCTACCATAAGCTCGTTGATATAATTGTATTCCCCAACTGCCATGGCAGTTTTGCCTGTCAGAAACAGGTCACCAGCTAAAGGAACATCCTCTTCCAAGTAATTAATCACATTCGCTCCCGGAATGATCTGTTTCTTTATCAGACTGCTGTAGTCGGTCCAAGCCTTGCTCCAGACAGGAGTGTTCACGGTCATTTTTCCGCCTTTATTATCGTACATCGCGAGCTGCAGCGGAGAAAGGTAATTCTGCATATCCCAGAAAGGATCACTTAAGTAACGGTTAAAGGCCAACCCGAAGACACGACCTTTGTCCTGTTTGGATACTTTGGTAACTTTTGCCGCGACCGAGATCAGTTTTTCCCAGGTCATCCCGTTCTCAGGGTAGGCCACTCCGGCAGCATCGAATATCTTTTTGTTGTAATAAAGTGCACTTGAAGAAAAGGTAGGCGTCAATGCATACAGTTCCCCTTTGCCGAGCTCCCGTATGCCGTCCAGAACAGTGGGGGCCATATTGCTGAGGTCGTAATGGTCACGATCAATCAGCGGCTGCAGCGGGTCCACCAAATTGTAGTCGGCCAGTCTCTTAAGCAGCGTATTATCGCCGATAACCACATCCACCGGCTTAGCACCGCCCATGATAGCCCGCATATCGTCCAGATTATCCGGACTTGTCAGAGGATTTGAGGTACTGAAGCGGAGCTTCTCTGTATCAATGGCCGGGACAATTTCCAGCTTAACCTCAGGATGCGTCAGCTCATAGAGATCGGTAAACTGCTGGCGGAAATAATTGTCGTCCTCCCCGCTCCATAAGTTTCCGATACGCAGCACCCGCTGCCCTTCAGAGACCTTAGAACCCTCGGCGGCGGCAATCCCTCCTGCTGATGTCAGCGGCAGCGCGAGTGCCGTACAGATGCCAAGTAACAGCCCGCGTTTGGCTGCCGTACTGATTCCCTTACTATTCATGTGCAAATCCCCTCCTGGGCGAAATTCGTTCTCTCCCTTAACGGAAATGAACCTTTCCTATATAGCATTATATAGAGTTATGCGTGCGGGGAAGTTACAGGCAGTTTAAAGATGCACTACGATTTCTTCATAGAATGTAAAAAGAAACGGCTTCGCCGTCCTCTGAAAGAGGCGGCATTCGTTTCTCCAAAAATATAAGGATAATTTATAGCGTGAAACATATAAATTCTTATATTTCCAAAAAAATCCCCACCGTCAGGTGAGGACTTGAAGAGAGCTCTTTATGATTTCAGATCTTACACGCCAAAAGACGCCGGATCCTTGCGCCACGATTGCAGCAGCTCCACATCCGTATCGGCAATGGTTCCCTGTGCCAGGGCCACATCAATCAGGGTGGTGTAGTTGGACAGGGTCTGTAGTGGCACACCCGCTGCGGCGAATGCTTCGGTAGCACGATCCAGCTCATAGCTAAAAATGGCCAGTACAACCAGCGGAATGCCTCCCGCTTCCTGAACGGCTTGAGCGGCCTTGATGGAGCTGCCGCCAGTGGAGATCAGATCCTCGATCACGATGACTTTTTGACCCGGGGTGATCAGCCCTTCGATCTGGTTCTGCTTGCCGTGCCCTTTGGCCTTGTCACGGATATAAGCCATCGGCAAGTTAAGCTTGTCTGCTACCCAGGCAGCATGTGGAATCCCAGCGGTAGCCGTACCTGCAATCACTTCGGCATCAGGGTAAGTGCTGGCAATCGTCTCTACAAAGGCATCGGCGATGTAGCCCCGGACTTCAGGGAAGGACAGCGTCAGACGATTGTCACAATAGATCGGTGATTTAATCCCGGAGGTCCAGGTAAAAGGGTCCTGCGGACGCAGCGCCACCGCGCCGATCTTCAGCAGGTAACGGGCAACTTGTTCACTTTTATTCAATAATGGGCTCATGCTTGGCTCATCTCCTCAATAATGTTAAGTGCGGCCTGACGCGGGTCTGCCGAAGCCGTAATCGGGCGTCCGACTACCAGGAAATGGCTTCCCTGAAGGATGGCTTGCCCAGGTGTCATCACACGGGACTGGTCATCCATAGATGACCCTGCAGGACGAATTCCCGGCGTTACTGTGCGGAACTCCGGTCCGCAGGCAGCGGAGATTACCGCTGCTTCCTGCGGTGAGGCCACCACGCCGTGCAAGCCCGCTTCTGCTGCAAGCTTGGCATATCGTACAACGGTATCGGTTACCGTACCTGAGATGCCGATCTCAGTGTTCATGATCTCCTGGCTGGTACTCGTAAGCTGTGTTACTGCGATAATAAGTGGAATATGCAGCGATGGATGCAGGCTGGCCGCCTTCGCCGCGCCTTCGAGCGCAGCAGCCATCATTGCCGTCCCCCCGGCTGCATGCACGTTGAACATATCTACCCCCAGCATGGTCAGGCTCTCTGCTCCACCACGGACTGTATTCGGGATATCATGCATTTTGACATCCAGGAATACGGAATAGCCGTGTGCCTTCAGCTCTCTGATGAAGTCCGGCCCCGCCGCATAAAACAGCTGCATGCCCACCTTCATATAACACGGAATGCCTTCCAGCTTCTCGATCAAAAGCTTCGCTTGCGCGACATCCGGATAATCGAGGGCAACCATGAGGCGGCCCGCCATTTCCTCCCGCTTCTCCACTTGTCCGATATTCTCATGCCCGTGCTGTGTAACCGTCTGATCCACTTGTCGATCCTCTCCTTTGGTCATCGTCTATCGCTCCTTGCCCTTGAGCTAATTAATCTCAGCAGCAGCCTCCACTTTACTAGGATTTATCCCCGGGCGCAGCGGAACGGTCTGCGCTAACGCAAACCGTCCCTGTAGCCCGCCCCGAAAGGCTGCCTTGTTCATTCATAGATTATTGTCCGACAAAAGCAGGCATCGACTGCGATGAGAAGTTGATTGTCTGGAGCATTCTCAGGAGCGCCGTTACCGTATCGAGCGATGTCATACATACAACACCGTTCTCTACTGCTTCACGGCGGATGCGGAAGCCGTCGCGCTCCGGCGTTTTGCCCTTGGTCAGGGTATTGAAGACGAAGTTGGCTTGACCGCCGCGGATCAGATCGAGGATAGTCGGTTCACCTTCATCCAGCTTGTTGACATTCATCACGTTCAGGCCCGCTTGTTCAAGCGCAAGCGCAGTGCCGCCGGTGGCAATGATTTTGTAGCCCATGGCGTGGAAGCCCTTCATCAATTCCACCGCTTCTGCCTTGTCTTTGTCCGCTACGGTAACGATGATGGCTCCGGTTGCCGGAATCTTCATGCCCGCTCCGATCAGCCCTTTATAAAGAGCTTTGGCATATAACTTGTCGCGGCCCATAACCTCTCCGGTCGATTTCATTTCAGGTCCGAGCGTAGGCTCTACTCTGCGCAGTTTGGCAAAAGAGAACACTGGTACTTTTACCGAAACATAGTCGCTCTCCGGCCACAGGCCTTCTGCATAACCGTCCTCTTTCAGCTTGCCGCCGAGGATGATTTTGGTAGCCAGATGGGCCATCGGAATGCCGGTCACCTTGCTGAGGAAAGGAACTGTACGCGAGGAGCGCGGGTTAACCTCGATGACATACACTTCATTTTGATAGATCACGAACTGGATGTTTACCAGCCCGATGGTCTTCAGCTCTTTGGCGATCTTGATGGTAATCTCTGCAATCTTCTGCTTCAGGCCTTCATCCAGATACTGCGGCGGATAGACGGCGATGGAGTCGCCGGAGTGAATACCTGCGCGCTCTACATGCTCCATAATCCCCGGTATTACTACTGTCTCACCGTCGCAGATGGCATCTACCTCAACCTCTTTGCCGAGCATGTAACGGTCGATCAGCACCGGATGCTCCGGGTTGACCTTCACCGCTTCAACCATATAGCTCAGCAGCTCTGTATCGTTGTAGACAATCTCCATTGCACGGCCGCCCAGTACATAGGAAGGACGAACCAGGACCGGATAACCGAGCGATTGAGCAGTTTCGACAGCCTCATCAATGTTGATAACGGTCTTGCCCTTCGGTTGTGCAATATCCAGACGCGCCAGCAGTGCTTCGAATTTTTTGCGGTTCTCGGCTTCATCGATGCTCGCAAGGCTGGTGCCCAGAATATTTACACCCGCCGCAGCCAGCGGTGCTGCCAGGTTGATCGCTGTCTGTCCTCCGAACTGGACAATAACGCCGATTGGATTTTCCTGTGCAATCACGTTCATAACATCCTCAAAGAACAGCGGCTCAAAATACAGCCGGTCCGAGGTATTGAAATCCGTAGATACCGTTTCTGGATTGTTATTAATAATTACAGCTTCGTAGCCGGCTTTTTGAATCGCCCATACCGCATGTACCGTTGAGTAATCGAATTCGATACCCTGGCCGATCCGGATAGGACCGGAACCAAGCACAATGACCTTCTGCTTATCGGAATGAATAACCTCATTTTCTGTTTCGTAAGTCGAGTAGTAATATGGCGTTGAGGCTTCAAATTCGGCAGCGCAGGTATCGACCATTTTGAATACCGGAACCAGTCCTTGCTGAATACGCATCACACGGACTTCGGACTCTTTGGTCTGTTCAAGACCGGAACGTCCTTCCGCCCGGATCTCAGCAATGGCCCGGTCCGTGAAGCCTTTACGCTTGGCCTGATACAGTATTTCCGGCGACAGTGTTTCTTCGCTGCGGATCTCATCTTCAAAGTTCACGAGACCCTCGATCTTGGAGAGGAACCACCAGTCCACACTTGTGATGTCCTGAATCTCCTGCAAACCATAACCGCGGCGGAAGGCCTCAGCAATCAGGAACAGACGCTCATCATCCGGTTTGGCGAGCCTTGTGCGAAGCACGCTATCCTCCAGCAGCTCAGCACCCGGCAGGCGGAAACGGTGCACACCGATTTCCAGGGAACGGATTGCCTTGTGAATCGACTCTTCAAAGGTGCGGCCAATCGCCATCACCTCGCCGGTTGCCTTCATCTGTGTACCCAGTTTGCGGTTGGCATAGATGAACTTGTCAAACGGCCAGCGCGGAATTTTGCTCACGATATAGTCGAGTGTAGGCTCGAAGCAGGCATAGGTCTGGCCGGTAACCGGATTGACAATTTCATCGAGCGTGTAGCCTAGGGCGATTTTGGCTGCCATTTTGGCAATCGGGTAACCGGTCGCTTTGGACGCCAGCGCCGAGGAACGGCTGACACGCGGGTTCACTTCAATCACGTAATACTGGTAGCTCTGCGGATCGAGCGCGAACTGCACGTTGCAGCCGCCCTCGATGTTCAGTGCACGGATGATCTTCAGCGAAGCGCTGCGCAGCATCTGGTACTCACGGTCGGACAAGGTCTGGCTTGGCGCTACGACGATACTGTCGCCTGTATGCACGCCAACCGGATCAAAGTTCTCCATGTTGCACACCACGATACAGTTGTCATTCGCGTCACGCATCACTTCATACTCTACTTCCTTCATACCGGCGATGCTCTTCTCCACCAGGCATTGGCCGATCGGGCTATAGCGGATCCCTGCCTTTACGGTCTCGCGCAGCTCTTCTTCGTTGTCACAAATCCCGCCGCCAGTTCCTCCCAGCGTATAAGCTGGACGAACAATCAACGGATAGCCGATGCCGGCTGCGAAGTCCATGGCTTCTTCCACAGTGGTAATAATAGAGCTTTCCGGTACCGGCTGCTCCAGCTCGCGCATCAGTTCACGGAACAAGTCGCGGTCTTCCGCCTTCTCGATGGATTCGAGCTGTGTGCCCAGCAGCTTCACGTTCTCCGTTTCCAGCACGCCAGCGCGTGCCAGTTCTACAGCCATATTCAGGCCGGTCTGTCCGCCAAGCGTAGGCAGCAGTCCATCCGGACGCTCCTGCCGGATAATTGCGGTAACGAATTCAAGGGTAATCGGCTCGATATATACTTTGTCAGCCATATTGGTGTCTGTCATGATCGTGGCCGGGTTGCTGTTGATCAGTACAACCTCTACGCCTTCTTCTTTGAGGGCCTGGCAGGCCTGGGTTCCGGCATAGTCGAACTCAGCGGCCTGGCCGATGACGATTGGGCCGGAGCCAATCACGAGGATTTTTTTAAGCTTATCGTTCTTTGGCATGTTATAGAGCTCCTTTCACGGCTTCAAGCTGCGGTGTAATGTTCGGTGCCGTGATTCTGGCATTGGCTGCAAGCTGCGCCTGGCGCGAGCCTACCGGTCTCTGTGCCTTGTGATCGGCCATCATCTGGAGGAAACGGTCGAACAAATAGCTGCTGTCATGCGGTCCCGGCGCCGCTTCCGGATGATACTGCACCGAAAAAGCGGGGTAGCGGGTATGTTTGACTCCCTCGACGGTCTTATCATTATTGTTAATATGAGTCACTTCAAGCTCGGTTTTCAGCACGGATTCCTCATTTACCGTGTAGCCATGGTTCTGGGAGGTGATGAAACAGCGTCCGCTTTCGAGCTCTTTGACCGGATGGTTACCGCCGCGGTGGCCGAATTTAAGCTTCTCTGTATCCGCGCCGCAAGCCAGTGCGAACAATTGATGCCCCAGGCAGATCCCGAAGATTGGATATTCACCGAGCAGTTCGGAGATCGTCTGGACTGCGTAAGGCACATCTTTGGGGTCCCCAGGTCCGTTGGACAGCTGAATCCCGTCCGGATTCAATCTGCGGATCTCATCGGCAGTCACATCATGCGGCACTACAACCACATCACAGCCGCGGCTGTTCAGCTCGCGCAGAATACCGGTCTTCGCACCGTAGTCAACAAGCACAATCCGCTCCTTGTTGCCAGGGCTGCTGTAGGTCTTAGTGGTAGAAGTGCGTGCCACCTGGTTACGCAGTTCTTCAATAGTGGTGCCGCCCATCATTTCCATCAGCTCTTCCACGCGCTTATTAGAGGTGGTGAGAATCGCTTTCATGGTACCGTAGTGGCGGATAATGCGGGTGAGCATCCGTGTATCGATTTCGCTGATTCCCGGAATGTCATATTCCTTCAGCAAGTCGTCTACACTATACTCAGCGCGCCAGTTGCTGGGAACTGTCTCATGGCGGCGCACAACAAAGCCGTGTACGAATGGACGCACAGATTCAAAATCATCGCGGGTAATGCCGTAGTTTCCGATCAGCGGATAAGTCATAGTCACGATCTGGCCGCAGTAGGAAGGGTCTGACAGAACCTCCTGATAACCTGTAATCCCTGTGTTAAAAACAACCTCGCCCGTCTTTTCACCTTCCGCACCAAATGCGGTACCTGTGAACAGCGTTCCGTCCTGAAGCAGCAATCTCGCCTGCATTTCCTTCCACTCCTTCTTGTTTCTGTAGTCTGGTTCTTGTATCTTGCCTGGATTTCCGGAGCAAGCGCGCGAAAATCCGCCGTATGTTAAATCCTGCCCCCATACAGCCGGCAGCTTCGCTCTACCAGTCCGTCCGTTATTCTTCAGTCCATACGGCTGCGCCGTTTACCCATGTCTTAACCGGCCAGCCTTTAAGCTTCCATCCGGCAAAAGGAGTATTGCGACCTTTGCTGGCAAACGAAGCGGGATTCACTTCTTTTTCTTCCGTAAGATCAATCAGTGTCAAATCCGCTGGCAAACCCACCGTCAGACTGCCTGTATTCAGCCGGAATACCCGGGCCGGATCAGCCGTCATACGCTGTACCAGAAGCGACAGGTCCCATTTGCCGGTGGCTACAAAAGCCGTATAAAGCAGCGGGAACGCTGTCTCAAAGCCGACGATGCCGAAAGGCGCAAGCTGCATGCCTTTAGCCTTTTCTTCTTCGCTGTGCGGCGCATGGTCGGTGACGATGATATCCAGCGTACCGTCCAGCAGACCAGCGATGCAGGCTTCCACATCACGGCGCGAGCGCAGCGGCGGGTTCATTTTCCAATTGGCATCCATGCCCGGAATATCCTCTTCCGAGAGCAGCAGATGATGCGGGCATACCTCTGCAGTTACCTTAATGCCAATTTCTTTGGCCTGGCGGATGAGCCGGACAGATTGTTCTGTACTGACATGGCAGACATGGTAGTGTACTCCTGTTGCTTCAGCGAGCAGGATATCACGTCCGACGTGAATGGCCTCCGATTCATTCGGAATTCCTTTCAAACCGTGCTTATCGGCAAAAGTGCCTTCAGCTACCGCACAGCCTTCCACCAGCGAATTATCCTCACAGTGGGCAATGACCGGCATATCCAGCCCTGCCGCCATTTTCATCGCATCCTTCATCATCTGGGCGTTCTGAACGCCTACACCGTCATCCGTGAACCCAATCGCCCCAGCCTCTTTCAAGGCGGCAAAATCAGTCAGTTCGCGCCCAAGCTCATTTTTCGTAATCGCTGCATAAGGCAGCACCTTCACCAGTCCGGCTTCATCCGCTTTATCCTTCACGAACTTCACAACTTCAGGACTATCCGTTACAGGCCGGGTATTCGGCATACAAGCAATGGTGGTAAAACCGCCCTTGGCAGCCGAACGTGCCCCCGACTCAATAGTTTCCTTATGCTCAAAACCCGGCTCCCGCAGATGCACATGCATATCGATCAGCCCTGGAATCAGCAGCTTGCCTTCCGCTTCTATGATTTCCCCGGCTTCGTCCACGGCTTCGTTGTCGTTCTTGATCGCTGAGATGATTCCATCCTGCACTACGATATGTTTGCGCTCTAGCACGCCTTCCTCATTCAGTACACTGGCGTTCTTGATGATCACGGTTATGATTCTCCTTCTACCCGCAGGCGATCGGCCTCGAGCTCTGTGATTATTATATAATAAAAATTCATCTTTGTGTATATTTATTAATGAGATTATGTTAGGTTTTTTAGAGCATTGCTCTTTCCATCACTGCCATGCGTACAGGCACACCATTTGCCATCTGAGGGAAAATACGCGACTTGTCGCTCTCCACGACGGCATCGTCAATTTCAACGTTCCGGTTCACCGGTGCAGGGTGCATGATGATGCTACTCTTGTCCAGCTTCGCAGCGCGCTCTTCCGTAAGTCCGAACTGTTTCCGGTATTCCTCCGCCGATAGCAGGATACCCGAAGCATGGCGTTCCAGCTGTACACGCAGCATCATGACCACATCTGCTTTCAGTGCTTCTTCCATGGTTACATAAGGCGCGAACTCCGCAAGCTCGGGAGCCTTCATGTTATCCGGTGCACAGAACTGCACCTTGGCGCCCATCTTCGTCAGTCCCCATAGATTTGAGCGGGCCACCCGGCTATGCATAATATCCCCGATAATTGAAACTTTAAGGCCCTTTAACTCTCCAAAATTCTTGCTCATGGTGTACATATCCAGCAGTGCCTGTGTCGGATGCTCGTTATTGCCATCCCCCGCATTGATCAGTGGGACCGACACTTTTTCTGCCAGCTGCTGCAGCACCCCTGCGGGCTTCAAGCGTACAACTCCCGCATCAATCCCCATCGACTCCAGCGTGCGTACGGTGTCATAGATGGATTCGCCTTTTTCAACACTGGAAGCCGCAGCCGTGAAGTTGAGCACCTGAACGCCCAGGCGCTTCTCAGCCATTTCGAAGGAAAACCGGGTTCGCGTGCTGTTCTCAAAAAACATATTGGCTACAAAATGTGACCTCAGCACTGGTGTCAGCTTCTCGGCTTGATTGTCCCAGTACGCTGTTCTGTTCAAAAGCTGCATAATCTCCGTACGGTCCAGCTCCTTAATCCCCAGCAAACTGCGTTCCTTCACCTTGGTTGCGGTCATCATTGTTATCGTTCCTCCCGGTTGGAAATAATGTAAACCTCATCCTTGCCATCGAACTCGGTCAGCGCCACTTCGATCTGCTCATGTTTGGAGGTAGGTACGTTTTTGCCGATATAGTCCGGCCGGATCGGAAGCTCACGGTGTCCACGGTCTGCAAGTACCGCCAGTTGGATCATCCGGGGCCGTCCGCAATCCATCAGTGCGTCCATGGCAGCACGTATTGTACGGCCTGTGTACAGAACATCATCGAACAATATCACTTTCTTGTCATGGATGCCGTTGGACCCGGCTGGGAAAGTCAGATTGCTATTCACCACCGTGCGGTCCATGGCTTCCCGGTCATCGCGGTAATGCGTGATGTCCAGCTCGCCATAAGGAATCTCGATCCCTTCAATCTCCTTAATGCGCTCCGCAATCCGCTGCGCCAGATACACTCCGCGAGTACGGATTCCCACCAGCAGGCAATTCTCAATACCCTTGTTCTTCTCCAAAATCTCATGGGCAATGCGCGACAGCGCCCGGCGGATTGCCGTTTCGTCCATAATCACATTTTTCTCAGTAACCATCATCCCTGCCATCCTCCTGCTTGATCGCCTGTTCAAGTTCCGCGGATAACAAAAAACTCCTTGCCCGAAGCAGGCAAGGAGTGAAATCCGCAGATTCAAAAAGATGGCGTGTCCGCGCGTATATAAAGACCCTCCGTACACATACGGATTCCTCTCTACATGTCGCGAACCTCGATTCACGTTACCTTGCCAGCCTCACGGGACTGAATTAAAGGCGCATATTCAACTACAGAAATTATGACAGATGTTGCGGCGGGTGTCAAATAGGAGGAGGAACAAAAAAGACAGTTTGTTATGGTGACGGCCGCAACTGCGGGGAATGTTTGGACTTCCGGCCGCTGTTAGGTTTAGATTTTTTGATTTTGTTCCGTTGTCTGCGGTTAAAATCCAAACCTAAAGGCGGACGCTCCGCTCCTACAGAAATTTATTTAAAAAGGAATTTTTAATACTAACTAATAAAATCTCGGGTATCAGAACAATAAATATAAATGCTAGTATTATAAACGGCAATGAATTACTGAACATTATAGCAGCCTGTCCTTCTTTTGTGCGCTCAATAAGTAACCACCACAGAGGTACTGCTATAACCCACATTAATATTGTTGATGTAATTAATTGGCGCAAGTTATCCCAGAGCAAGCAAAAAAGAATCGTTACAATTATAGGAATTAACCAGGAATCTAGTGTGCCTCTTAAGCATAGTAACCAAAATATTGTAAAGGGATAAAGAAGTGTAATTATTATTCGAAACATCTTACTGTTGTTGCGAAATCTCATTATCCATCACCACCTTATCAAGGGAGACACGATTCCTGGAGAAACAATTAGGGTCTACAGATTGCTATATACTTTTGAGCACTTTTTCTATTTTCTCTCCGTACTTTGTTTCGTTTAGCTTGGGTGTTCGAGTTTTTGAATCAACATGGCTGTAATAAAGAACTAAATACTTTCCAGATTGATAAACAATTGGTGCGTGGGAACTGAGAAGCTGAATGCTCTCTTCAAAGAACTTTTTTCCAATTTCTTGTTTTTCCTCCGACCCAAAATCGTAAACCCTTATGATTTCCTCGTTATTCAGTTTATAGCTAACAGGTTGAATACCATCAAGATTCTTGTCTCCAGGTGATTTAATTTGTGTAATGTTCTTTTCTAGGGACTTTATGGCTTCATTTGCGGAAGAATACTTTTGTTGAGAAGAACAAGCGATCAGAAATAATAAGCTAATTAACGTAACGAAAAAAAGTTTTTTCATGTAATAACCCTCCCTTTTTTTGTTAGCCTAGAATCAATAAAGCGTGAGTCGAAGTTTAAAGTTGGTTTCCTTTTGAAGGACATACGTTTGAAGAGATCGGTGATCTGCTCAGTCGCGCGCGCCAAACCATCGGCCTCTATTGGAAAGCCTACCAAATGCAGGTCTGTCCGGCCTGAAGTTGGACCATTCCCCGGGACAACAGTATGATTAATCATTCAATAATTATCCATTTTAACATATTTTCCACAACCTATTTACGAGTTCAGTTCCCCATAATTGGAAAACATACAACATGAAATAAAAAAACAGTGTTTGGTCCAACGACTAAAACACTGTTTTTTTTATTGTTCTAAGGAAGCTAAAAACGGCCATACCCATATAGTCAAAGCCAGCCAAATTTAAAGATCGTCGTCCAGAAATGTTCATCATATGCCTCTTTAATCCGGATGTGGTGACGTTCTCCTTTTTATGTGGGATGACTCTCCACTTGTTAGTTTAGTTTATCCATAAAAAAAAGCCGCCGCAGATTTCTCCACGGCAGCTTTTCAGGACCAAATCTATTAAAATTCGAATTCAACGTCGCTAAGGCGTCTTTGAATTTCGGAAATGACACGTTTCTCTTCTTCTTCGCCTTTGGCGATGAAGGTTACAGAGAAGCGCACGAATGGGCCGGCATCATCCCACGGCACAGTGGAGATCAGTTTCTCGCGGATCAGGAACTGCGAGAAATCTTCGCCGGATTCAAAACGGCGTCCGCCTTTGATCCCTTTTGGAGCGGCCACATAAAGGAAGAAAGATCCTTTGGGTTTCTCTGCAGAGAAGCCAAGGCTATTCAGCGCGTCTACCAGCATGTTATGGCGGCGGGAATACTTGGCGGCAATCGCTTCAGTAATCTCCGGATGAGCCAGACCATAGGCTGCTGCTTTTTGAATAGCGATGAATTGACCGGAGTCATTGTTGTCCTTCACATCACTGAATGCTTTGACTACCAGCGGATTACCGGCCACGAACCCGATTCTCCAGCCTGTCATGTTGTAGGACTTGGACAGGGAGTGAAGTTCTACACCGACATCCTTAGCGCCAGGTACAGACAAGAAGCTGAGCGGCTTCTTCCCGTCATAGGTCAAAGCAGAATATGGAGCATCGTGGATTACAACTACATCATATTTCTTCGCCCAGGCCACTACCTCGCTGAAGAATTCAGGAGTCGCACTAGCGCCCGTTGGATTATTAGGATAGTTCAGGTATAACAGCTTCGCCTTGCGGGCAACATCCTCAGGAATGGAGTTCAGGTCCGGCAGGAAATGGTTCTCCTTCTTAAGCTCCACCGTGAATACTTGTCCACCCAGATATTTGGTGTGGGTACCCAGCACCGGATATCCCGGAACCGTCATAATCGTAATGTCACCTGGGTTAATGAAGCAAGACGGCAGCATCGCCAGCGCCGGCTTCGAACCAATGGAGTGGACAACCTCGGTTACAGGATCAATGCCGTCCACACGGAAAACTTCCTTAAGGTAAGCTGCTGCTGCGGTCTTAAACTCAGGAATCCCGTTGTCCGAATACCCGCGGTTTTCTTCTTTGGCTGCTTCTTCAGCGAGTTTAGCAACAATGCCTTCATCCGCCATTTCATCGGGTTCACCGACACCCATATCAATCAGCTCAATATTCGGAAAATCCTGTTTCGCCGATGCTTTAGCGCGTTTGATTTTCTCGAATTTGTAGATGGCTGTATCTTTGCCATAGTTCGCGCCGCCGATACGGTCTGCAAAATTAGTCTGAATGAAGGTCTCCTGATATTGTTCAATACTCATAATTTACGTCTCATCTCCTGGCTAATTTTAAAATAAAAGCATTGGCTCCCTGTAAGGACAGTAAAACCGTGTCTGCTTGTTCCCATGACTTAAATATGACGTAAATCCGCCTTCAAAACCATGGATTTATAATCACTTGATTTGTACTTATCTGCTGCGCAGAGTAAATAGCACTTCTTCCATATCCGCCGGAATCGGCGCACTGTATTCCATATATTCACCAGTAGAAGGATGCACAAATCCCAGAATAGCGGCATGCAAGGCTTGTCCGTTCATGGTTGTTCCTTTGCTACGTCCATAGATTGGATCACCGACCAGAGGATGACCGATAAACTTCATATGCACCCGAATCTGATGCGTACGGCCAGTCTCCAGCTGCAGCTCCAGCAGAGTATAATCACCAAAACGCTCCAGAACGGTAAAATGAGTCACGGAACGTTTGCTGTTCTTCTCCGTTACAATATAGAGCTTGCGGTCATGCGGATCACGGCCAATGGGGGCATCAACCGTACCCTTGTCATGAGACAGATTTCCGTGCACTACAGCTATGTAGCGGCGGGTTACACTATGCTCCTTAAGCTGGGCTGCGAGCGAGGCGTGACTGGCATCATTTTTGGCAGCCATAATCAGTCCGGAGGTGTCCTTGTCGATACGATGTACAATACCCGGACGAATCTCGCCGTTAATGCCCGACAGATCCTTGCAGTGGTACATCAGCGCATTGACCAGGGTTCCGGAAGGATGACCCACTGCCGGATGGACCACCATTCCGCGCGGTTTGTTCACTACGATAACATCGCTGTCTTCATACGCTATTTCAAGCGGAATATCTTCAGCAATCAGATCTGTAACCTCTGCTTCAGGTACAGTAACCCCAACCACATCACCTTCGGTCAGCTTGTAATTCGCTTTGACCGGGGCCCCGTTAACGGTTACATGTCCGCCGCTGATCCACAGCTGCACCTGTGAGCGGGAAACCTCTTCTTCCCAGGACTCCGTAATATATTTATCAATCCGTTCCCGGGCATTTGCTCCGGTAACAATCCATTCGGTGACGTCCTTATCTTCTTCGAAGGCGCCGGTTGCCGCCTGCTCATTGACGTCCTTATTCAAATCATTCATTCCCTTCCTTAACTTCCTTGGTTTCCTTCACTTCGGTGATTTCATCTCCGCTCTTCATATCACGCAGAGTATCCAGAATAATCAGCGCCACACCGACAACAATGCACGAGTCGGCTACGTTAAAGATTGGAAAGGTGTAGCTGCCGAAATTGAACATCAGGAAGTCAACAACCTCTCCGTTCAACAGCCGGTCCAAAAAATTTCCTACGGCTCCGCCAAGCACCAGTGCCAGTGCAGTGGGCAGCAGCTTCCGGGTCGCTCTGGCCTTGTTCAAATACCAGACGATTCCGGCAACCACAATAACGGTAATTAGAAAAAAGAACCATTGCTGTCCCTGAAGAATACCAAAAGCCGCTCCTTGATTGCGGTGGGAGGTAATGATGAAAAAATCCTTGATTACCGGGATCTGCTCCGCGAGCTCCATCCGGGTAGCAATTAAATACTTGGTACCCTGGTCCACCAAAAATACGATTAGCGCTATCAGATAGTACACCACAGAAGTTGTCACTCCGTTCTTATTTTCCCCGCTGAAAGCGGTACGAATACTGTATAAAGACTTGTATATTGTAGCACAGGCCTCAAGAAGCCGTCTATTGCAAGGACATAGCCACTCTCTCCAAACCGGGGAGGATTTGCCATCGCTAAAAAGCCGGCTCTCCGGTCAACCTATCCAAGAAGCATCCGAAACCGTTTGGAAATGTACGATACTAAGGAAGCGACACGAAAGGAGCTAACACCCATGAGCCATCTGTCAGCAGAGCAGCTCTCAAAGCTGCGGGCTGCGGTCATTCAGCAGCGGGAAGATATCCAGCATAGACTAAAAAACAATGCGCATTACGGGCTGCAGGACTCCATGCGTGACATGACGGGAGACCTGACCGAGATCGACAACCACCCAGGCGATGCCGCTACGGAGCTGTATCACCGGTCCATGGATATTTCACTGCTGGAGCGTGATGAGCATGAACTTGATGACATCGCTGCCGCCCTGGCTGCCATGGATAAAGGAACATATGGAATCTGTGCAGTCTGCGGCGAAGCGATTCCTCTTGAACGTTTAGATGCCGTACCGCTTACCCGCTTCTGTAAAGAGCATAATCCCCGCCAAAGCTCGCCCTTTACTAGGCCTGCAGAAGAGGAATTTCTATTCCCGCCGTTCGGGCGCACCAGTCTGGATGAACATGAGCAGAACGGATTCGACGGTGAAGATGCCTGGCAGATCGTGGAGAGCTGGGGCAGTTCCAATTCACCCGCCATGGCCGAAGGCAATGATATTTCCTCTTATAATGATATGGAGATTGAAGCTGACGAAACTGAGGGCTTCGTAGAGCCTTGGGAAAACTTTATCGCCACCGACATTGCCGGAAACCATACGATGGTCATTAAGGGATCAAGCTACCGCCATTATATGGACAGTGAAGAAGGAAGCTACCTGCTTGATCCTCAGGCCAAAAAGCAAAGGGAGTAGCCCGCGGGCTACTCTTTACTATTTTCAGATATGATCTTCCTTAGAAAGTCTTCAGCTCCAGCTGATGCTGGACGATCCGCACGATATCTGCAATGTAATCACCGATGATCGGCAGATTAAGTGCTCCAAGAACCTGAAGCACGTAAATAATGGTCGCTGCAAAAAAGGTAAAACCCAGTGCGATCCCCAGTCCCCGCGCTGTTCCCGACAATACATTCAGCCATATCAGACGCCAGGGTGAATTCAGGAGCTGCGTGTACTCGGCAATCCTCGCTTTCTCCATTTGCTGGACTAATCCCGATGTCAGCCGGTAGATGGCATTCAGCTTTTCTTCCTGCGGAATGTCATATGGATTCTCCTTGATGCCGTTCGAACTTCTGCCAGCCTCTGATGTTCTGATGGAGATTCTTCCGGATCTCCCGAACCGGTGCTTGTCCCCTTCCCGTCCCTCCATGGCATTGACTCCTCCCTAGCGTCCTACAGGGTCCACACAAACGAGCCCGGTCAAAAGAGAGAAGACTCTCCTTAAGTACCGGGCTCGTCATTTTGCTGCTAACCCCTAGAACCTTTTCCTTTGCCGCTAGTATATGCCAGTTGGGGACAGGTCATGCAGGGGCTTTAGGCTTCGATGTGCATTCCGATCGATTTGCCGCCGGCATCTACAGTCTCAAAGGGTTGCTCTCCATCAAAATCAACCGTAGTTACAAGTACATTCTCACGAAGCACATGTTCAAATGCCAAGGCCGCAGCTTTGAGCTCGTCGTCTAACTTGAGTGTCAATGCGATCCGTTTATCGATTGGCAGATCCAGACGTTTACGGTAATCCTGAACCGCCCGCACAATCTCACGCACCCAGCCTTCCTGCACCAGTTCAGGCGTGATCTCTGTATTCAACGCTACAGTGAGACCGTACCCGGAAGCCGAGGCAAAGCCAGATTTGGCCTGTTTCTCTACAAGCAGCTCTTCAGCGGTGATCTGCAGTTCCTCCCCTTCCGGAGAGACGATGGCAATGACACCCTCCTGTACCGTTTTGCGGGTAGCTTCACTGTCCAGTGCCTTCAGGAAGCCCTGGAGGAAGCCGACATTTTTACCGTATTTTTTACCGGCTACCTTGAGGTTAAGCTTCAATGTAAAATCAACGAATCCGCTGTCGCTGCTCTCGACCACAATCTCTTTCACGTTGATCTCTTCTTTGATGATGTCTTCATAATCGGCTACGTGGAAACTGCGGTCGATGGATACAATCAGCTCGGACAACGGCTGACGTGTCTTGATGCCTGACTCATTACGGACATTGCGGGCCAGTTCAACGATTTGTCTTGCACTCTCCATATCCTGCTCCAGTTCAAGATCAATCAGACTCTCATCCGCCACCGGATAGTCAGCCAAATGCACGCTTTCGCCGCCACCCAGGTTCGTAAAGATATCCTCGGACAGCATTGGTGTAAAAGGTGCCATCAGTGTAGCTGTTGTCAGCAGGACATGTGTCAATGTGCGGTAGGCATCAAGCTTCTCTTCACCCAGGCCGCTGCCCCAGAAACGGTCACGGGAACGGCGGATATACCAATTGCTCAGCTCATCCACAAAATTCTCAACAGCCCTGGACGTATTGACAAAATCGTTAATGGCCAGGCCTTTGTCCACTACGAGAATCAGGCTGTTCAAGCGGGAGAGAATCCAGCGGTCCAGCTTATGCTCTGACACTTTGAACGGGTGATCTGCCGGGTCGTAACCGTCAATGCCGGCATACAGCGTAAGGAATGCATGGGTATTGACCAGTGTATCCACAATTTTGGATTTGGTCTCACCCACCAAGCCGCGCGAGAAGCGTTTATTATTCCATGGCGCGCTGTCGGAGAGGATCGCCCAGCGGAATGCGTCCGTGCCGTATTCGTTCATGATTTCCCAAGGATCAATAACGTTGCCTTTGGATTTGGACATTTTTTGACCATTCTCATCGAAGATGTGGCCGTGGGCAATAACTGCCTTATACGGTGCTTTGCCCTTGAACAACGTCGACACGGCGAGTAAGCTGTAGAACCAGCCGCGTGTCTGGTCAATCCCTTCGCAGATCATGTCTGCCGGATACTGATCCTCGAACCTATCTTCATTCTCAAAAGGATAGTGGCTTTGGGCGAACGGCATCGAGCCGCTGTCAAACCATACGTCGATGACCTCGGGGGTCCGCACCATCTCTCCGCCTTCGCTGAACGGGCTGCGCAGCTTGATATTGTCTACGTAAGGCTTGTGCAGCTCGATATCTTCAGGCACCTCGCCTATCGCCATCGATCTCAGCTCAGCGATGCTGTGCGGCGCAAATTCCTTGCCTGTATCCTGGCAGACCCAGATATTCAGCGGAGTTCCCCAATAGCGGTTACGGCTGATGTTCCAATCCACCAGTTCCTCCAGGAATTTGCCGAAGCGGCCATCACGCACATGTTCCGGGTACCAATCCACGCTGTTGTTGTTCGCGATGAGCTGGTCCTTGATTGCAGTCGTTTGGATAAACCAGCTATCTGTTGCATAGTACAGCAGCGGAGTATCGCAGCGCCAGCAGAACGGATAGCTGTGCTCGTATTTCTCTTTGCTGTACAGCAGCCCTCTCTCAGAGAGCACCTTCACGATATCCAGATCGCAATCCTTCACAAACCGTCCGGCAAAATCAGAAACCACATCGGTATATTTCCCGGACGTATCCACCACATTCACGAAGCTGATACCATTATCGCGGCAGCTCTTATAGTCATCTTCCCCATGCGCCGGAGCCATGTGTACGATCCCGGTACCACTGGAATCCGTAACGAAAGATGCGCCTACGATTACATTGTGTTTCTCCGCCTTGATGTATCCGAATGGCGGTGTATAGCTCTGTCCGATGAAATCTGTTCCCTTGTGTGTGGACAGGACCGTGTAATCACCTTTCAGTACTTCATCCACAAGATTCTTCGCCAGGATATATACGCCGTCTTCCTGCTGGGCACGTACATATTCCATATCCGGATTCATCGCCAGCGCCATATGTGCTGGAAGGGTCCAAGGTGTAGTCGTCCATGCTAATACATAGTCTCCGCTGCCCTCCAGCTTGAACTTAGCCGTTGCACTGAGATCTTTGACTGTCTTGTAGCCCTGTGCCACTTCATGCGAGCTTAGTGTCGTCTGACAGCTTGGGCAATACGGGCTTACGCGGTGTCCGCGGTACAGCAGCCCTTTCTCATGAACCGTAGCGAGGATGTTCCATACACTTTCAATGTACGTATTGTCCAAGGTTACATAAGGATTATCGAGATCGGTCCAGTAACCGATGGCTTCCGTGAACTCGCGCCACTGTTTCTCGTATCCGAAGACACTTTCCTTGCACTCCTTGATAAACTTCTCCACACCATATTCTTCAATATCCTGCTTACCAGAGATACCCAGCTTCTTCTGTACGCCGAGTTCTACCGGCAGGCCATGAGTATCCCAGCCCGCCTTGCGCACCACCCGGTAGCCTTTCATTGTCTGGTAGCGGCCGACAAAGTCTTTGATAACCCGGCCCAGCACGTGCCCGATATGCGGCACACCGTTTGCCGTTGGCGGACCTTCATAGAATACATAATTCGGGCGGCCTTCACGGTTCTCCATAGATCTGCGGAACGTATTTTCGTCGCTCCATTTCTTCAAGATACGGACGTCTCTGGCCCGTGCTTTTTCTCTGACATCTACTTTTTGCATGATCGGTCAATCCTTCCGTGGTTTGGTCTTAAACCTTTTCGAATCTTTTCGATCCCTCCCAAACCCTCCCTTAGCCAAGGGAGGGCCCCAAGGGGTCCCCCCTCTGGACACCTGGAATGTTGTCTACCTCCAAGGGGGTGGCGGGTTTTGATCTAATGTGGCTGTAGTGCCCGCTTGTCGCCGCAAGCGGCACGCTCTACCTGAGGCGTTCCGGCCTGCGAACCCGTAGGGCAGCTCTGGGCCGGGAGCCTTGGCGTTCCGGCCTGCGAACCCGTAGGGCAGCTCTGGGCCGGAAGTTCTTGGAGTTCCGGCCTGCGAACCCGTAGGGCAGCTCTGGGCCGGGAGCCTTGGCGTTCCGGCCTGCGAACCCGTAGGGCAGCGCTGGGCCGGGAGTTCTTGGCGTTCCGGCCCGCGAACCCGTAGGGCAGCGCTGGGCCGGGAGCCTTGGCGGCGTGGGGCGAAGCCCGCCGCGCTTGTTTGGCTCTTCGCCCTGGTCGCATGTAAGGCCCTGCAGGCGTCCCCGCATGGGGAGCCTAAGAAGGGCCGTTCCCCCGTCGAACAAATCCTTTCCCTTCCGCGGACGTCCATCTTTCCTCGATAATCCCTTGTTGCGGGTGTCCAGAGGGCGGCCAGCCCTTGGAGTCCCCCTTGGAAGGGGGATTTAGGGGGATGTAAACATAAATAAAGCGTCGACCCGCCCCAAAGGGGCGAGACGACGCTCGCGATACCACCCTAATTCTGCGCCTCATGCACATCCTTAAGGGGAGTGTTCAGCACAATCTCAGTTCTGCGTAAAGATAGCCACGCAGGTCCGGGATAACGTCCGGCAGACGGCTTAAGCTTACACACGTTGTTAACGCTTCAGCTTAGCTTCTAGGGGAAGATCTTCCGAGCAAGGCATGAACATCGGCTTACAGCAATCGCCGACTCTCTGGAGAACGTTACCTTATCGTACTTGTCCCGTCATCGAATAGATATGAACAGATTACAGATATGTTCTAGTTATAGACGTTTTAAGTGAAAATGTCAATCTTGAAGAGAACCGTCTGTTATTCAGAGCGTATTCTCACTCACTTCACGACTTTCCAGGGCATTCCAGTCATCTGTGGACAGCAGCTCCAGCTGAGCTTCGAGCAGTGTCCGGAACCGGGTACGGTAGATCGAGGCCTGCTTACGCAGTTCTTCAGTCTCGATCGCTACCTTGCGGGATTTGGACAGTGCTTCGTTGATAATCCGGTCGGCGTTTTTCTCTGCTTCCTTGATAATCAGCTGAGATTCCTTCTTGGAGTTGTTCTTCACATCATCTGCAGCTTCCTGAGCAACGAGAATGGTTTTGGACAAACTCTCTTCAATATTCACAAAATGATCAAGCCGCTCCTGAATGGACAACAGCTGATTGTGCAGCTCTTTGTTCTCACGGATGACGCTCTCATAATCCTTGATCACCTGATCCAGAAATTCGTTGACCTCGTCCTCATCATAACCGCGGATTCTCCGGGAGAATTCCTTGTTATGTATATCGAGCGGTGTTAATGGCATGCTGTGCACCTCCTAGAAATTTCGGACCTCTTGTGCCCCTGAACCTTAATTTGTCCGAAGACAAAGAGGAAAGACTGTATTCAAGTGGGAACGGTTTCGCTGGCCTTTAAAAAGCTTATGCTCCCGAAGCAGCGATACGATGACGATGTATCGCTTTCAGGTATCCGTATCTGCGAGAACTATATGTTCGGGCATAGGATATTACTATATGTCCTTATATAGTTCAAGTATTCGCGGATCGCCGAATTTCATCCGGTACCCGCGCTTACAGTCCGCCTCTTCTACAAGTATCGGCGTCCAGCTTGCAAAATGTTTGTCTCCCTATAGAGATATTCAATTTCGACAAGCCGTGCCAGATTCCTGCATGAAATTCAGACAAATTTGCCAACCTGCACCCGGTAACGGCCTTTTTTGGTCAGACTCCCGATTTCCAGGACCTTGAAGCGTCCAAAACCCTGAATCGAGACCATATCACCGTCCTTAAGCCCGCAGGAAGGATCTTCCTCTACCTTCCAGTTGACACGGACGCGGCCTGCTTTGATGGGAGCAAGAATTTTGCTCCGGCTAAGCCGGGTCACATCTGCAGCAATACCATCTAGCCGCAGCGAAGCTACCGTAAGCTCCAGTTTCTCCAGCTTAACACTACTACTACGCAGACTGGACAACGGTAAAATCTCTGTACTGACATTGATCCGGTGCACACCGGACAGATTCATCGCTAAATAATTGGCAATATCCTCAGCGACGACTACATGGCAACCATCCGGAAGCACATGAATATCGCCAATTTTGCCTCTTTTGATTCCCAGGCCAAGGATTGCCCCCATATAGTCGCCATGTTCCAATTCGAGGAATTTCTGTTCGCCCGAAGAAATCGCGAGCACCCTCATCTCCATATCCTCTTCCTCAAGATCCCGGTAATCGGGAGCCACCAAGGCACGCTTCCGTTCAGCTTCCTCGGTTCCCCCCTCCCACCTTACGGCTACATCGGGATGACGGTTCACAAGTGTCTGCAGAATAAAACCTTGGCGGGGATCTAAAAATTCAGTCAGCTTGGTTTCGTGGTATTCTCCTGCAGAGGTAACCCATTCCCAGGCCTTGTCCACAAATTGTCGTTCATCAGGGTGGAAATGTCCGTAAATTTCATTCTTCATCGCAGCAGCCTAAAATACATATGCCACAATGTACTGCAATCCGGTTTTCGCAAATTCCAGCACGAACAGTGCAATAATCGGGGAGATATCAATTGTGCCGAACAACGCCGGGATAAACCGGCGGAACGGTGACAGATACGGTTCCACCAGCTTGCCAAGCAGTTCTCCGATGAAGCTGTCCCGTACATTCGGCAGCCAGGACATGAGGACGTAGAAAATGATCATTACAAAGTAGATGTTGTATAGAATATCAATAATTAGATTGATTTGGGACAAAGCCCGTTCACCTCATTCTGTTGTAGTCTTGATCCTCACCCAGAATCTCCGAAATGGAGCCTTGAATTTCAACAGTATCCGGGGTGCACATGAATATATTGCCCCCAATTTTGGAGATTCCTCCACCCAGGGCATAAACAGTTCCGCTGAGAAAATCAATGATCCGCATTGCCTGGTCATTTCTTACACGCTGCAGATTGATTACCACCGTGCGGTGGGCCCGGAGATGGTCAGCAATTTCCTGAGCTTCTTCATAAGAGCGGGGCTCATACAGCACGACTTTCACATTCTTTTGGGAATGAATACTGACGACGTTCGCCCGCTGATTTTTGCGGGTTTCTACAGGGGCGGGCTCGTACTCATCTTCATCGCGGGATATTTGCTCCCGCTCTACAATCTCCTCTTCCTCCTGCAAGCCCAAAAAACTCATAAAACGGTTCATCACGCCCATCATTCTCCCTCCTCATGACCTACTAATACCGTTCCCAGGCGCACCCGGGTGGCTCCTTCCTCTATCGCCACTTCAAAATCATTCGACATTCCCATGGACAGCTCTTGTATAGGCTCAGGTGTCAAAGCGAGCAGATTCAGCTCATCACGGAGTTCTCTAAGTCCGCGGAAGACAGGACGAGTCTGCTCTGGTTCCGCTTCATAAGGCGCCATAGTCATCAGTCCGATGACCTTTACGCGGTGCAGAGCAGCAATATCACGCAGAAAACCTGGCACCTCCTCAGGAGCAAGACCAAATTTGGTGTCTTCTCCTGAGATGTTCACCTGCAGAAAGACATTGACGGTAATTCCTGCCGCTTCAGCCTTTTTGTGCAGTTCCCGCGCCAATGTCAGGCGGTCGAGCGAGTGTATATATTGAAATTTACCGATAACATCCTTAACTTTATTGGTCTGCAAATGTCCGATGAAATGCCAGGTTCCCTTATGCCCCAGGGCGTTCCATTTCGGTTCGGCGTCCTGCCAGCGGGACTCGGCGATATCTTCAAGGCCTGCATCCAGCACAGCGGATACCGTTTCCAGAGACACATATTTCGTCACTGCGATAACCTTGACGTCAGCCACATCCCGGCCACTTGCCGCACAGGCCCGTGCTACACGTTCCTCTACCCCGGCTATTCTTTCCTGCAGTGTCAACGTTCAGCTCTCCTTTATTCCGATCCAGCTCGTCATTCTTCCTGTAACTCCGTTTTCCTTCCGGTATGAAAAGAACAGATCCTGATTACAGCTTGTACACCATGATGTACATTCGATATGAGTCGGCAATATTCCTGCTTTAATCATAATGCGTCGATTCATTTCTTTCAAGTTCAGCATACTTTTACGGCTATCCGCTTCCGATGTTCTGTACAGGTCCTGCCGAGCAACGGAAGGTGTCACGGGCTTCAGTCCCCCCTCAAGACGGTGGATATGATCCATTACATAATCATCCACTTCATAGCAGCAGTCGCCAATGGAAGGACCAATTCCGGCAAGAATATCCTCTGCCTGGCTGCCATACACTTCCTTCATACGGGCCACCATTGCGGCTGCAATCTCCGCTACAGTCCCTTTCCAGCCTGCATGTGCGAGTCCTACTACTTGCTTGTGAGGATCATAGAAGTAAAGGGGAACACAATCAGCATAAAATGAAGTCAACAGCACACCTGGCACATTAGTAAGCAAACCATCCGTTGCCTGAAAAGCCGATGTTCTGTCCAGACTGCCCCGGCCGCGGTCTTCCTCTCTGACCACTGCTATATCTTTTCCATGAGTTTGCTCTCCGCAGGTCCAATCCTGAAGGGTAAACCCGAGGCTCTCGGCAAGAATTTTACGATTCCCGAGCACATCCTCCGGTTCATCCCCAACATGAAAGGCACAATTAAAGCTGTCATAAGGCATCTTGCCTATACCACCCTGTCTCCCTGTGAAGCCTGCCGTAATTTCAGCGTGCACCGCATACCAAGGTTCCAGATGAAGCAGCATAGGCGTGCCGCCTTTTTGAATAAACGGTTCCATATCTTCACCTCCGCCTAAGTGTACCACATGTGCCCTCACAGAGTGGGGTCAAACTGCTGGCTAACCAGCTTTGGCAATCCCCTACTTCATACATCCCCAAAATTAACATATAGAAACGGATTTGGCCTCTTTTTTAAGAACATGCAGTTTAAAACGCACCCAGTCAATAAGTGCGCCGATCGGTGCGGTCTCCCCGTTCCAGATACATGGTCTCCCGCTCTTCCTGATTTTGCGGCATCCGGATTTCCTCCATCTTGACGAGGACGACATCAGCGCCGATCTTCACGATATTCCGCCAGGGAATGATCAGATCCGTACCTCCTCCAAAGAGGCCCATAAAACGTGTATACCCCGGGATAATGATCGCGTCAATCACGCCGCGGCGAAGATCCAGCTCCAGATCACTGATCTGCCCCAGCCGCTTTCCGTCTACAATATTAATCACATCCTTCGTCTGAAAATCGGAGATTTTCATTTTCTTGCTGCTGCCTAACGAATCGTCGTTCACTTCCTCACCCCTGTACATTCAGACGTATAGTCCAATATATGCCCGGCGGGCTTGGCAACATGCTAATGATTGATTAGCAATAGTGCTATCCAACATAAAAAGGATGCTCCGGGAGCGCTTTTCACGCTTCCAGACCACCCCAGTGACAATCCTGCTATGTGTGTTTATGACTTAACATGCTTTTGCATCTGCTGTATGGCCGACTTTTCAAGCCGAGAAACCTGCGCCTGTGAGATACCGATTTCGTCCGCAACCTCCATTTGGGTTTTGCCTTCAAAAAAACGCATCGACAGAATCCGCTTCTCCCGCTGCCCCAGCCTCTGCATCGCTTCACGGAGCGCAATTTCTTCGATCCACGACACATCCTTATTCTTGTCATCGCTGATCTGGTCCATTACATAAATGGGATCTCCGCCGTCATGGTAAATAGGTTCGAACAAAGAGACCGGGTCCTGAATAGCATCAAGAGCAAATACCACATCTTCTTTGGGAACCCCAAGTGCCTCTGAGATTTCAAAAATCGTCGGTTCCCTTGAATTCTGATTGGTCAGACTGTCACGCACCTGTAATGCTTTGTAGGCAATGTCCCTCAAGGAGCGCGATACCCGTATCGGGTTGTTGTCACGCAAATACCTGCGGATTTCACCAATGATCATCGGTACCGCGTAGGTGGAGAACTTTACATTTTGCGATAAATCAAAATTATCGATGGCTTTCATCAGCCCGATGCAGCCTACCTGGAACAGATCATCAACGAACTCTCCCCGGTTGTTGAACCTTTGAATCACACTAAGCACAAGTCTAAGGTTACCGTTTACCAATTTCTCTCTGGCGGATCGCTCGCCCTGCTGCTGCAGCGAAGTGAACAATTCCCGCATTTCCACATTCGTTAGAACGGGCAGTTTGGCGGTGTCCACACCGCAAATCTCGACTTTATTTCGGGTCATGATGATTTACCTCCCAAGGAGAAACATTACTGTACATTATCTCCCCGGTCGGGCATTTTATTCCTTGGCCTCTTCACCTTACACCATCTTGTTGAACTCTTTGCGCAGCCGCTTGATAATTCTTTTTTCCAGTCGTGAAATATAAGATTGGGAGATTCCCAACAGATCGGCAACATCCTTTTGCGTTTTTTCTTCCCCGCCGCGCAGCCCGAAACGCAGCTCCATGATCAGTCTTTCCCGCTCACTGAGCTTTTCCAGCGCCTTCTGCAGCAGCTTGCGGTCCACCTGCTCTTCAATATTACGGTAGATGGTGTCATTCTCTGTACCCAGCACATCCGAGAGCAGCAGCTCGTTGCCATCCCAGTCGATATTCAGCGGTTCATCAAAAGAAACCTCGCTCCGGGTTTTGCTGTTGCGCCGTAAATACATCAGAATCTCATTTTCAATACAGCGCGAGGCGTAGGTAGCCAGCTTGATTTTTTTCTCCGGATCAAAGGTGTTAACAGCCTTGATCAAGCCAATCGCCCCGATGGATACGAGATCCTCAATGTTGATGCCGGTGTTCTCGAATTTGCGGGCAATATAGACTACCAGCCGCAGGTTGCGTTCAATCAGCATGGCTCGTACTGCCGCGTCACCGCTTGAGAGCCGCTGCAGCAGAAACTCCTCTTCCTCTCTCGTGAGGGGTGGGGGCAATGCCTCGCTTCCACCGATATAATAGATTTCCTGACTTTTCAGCCCCAGCAGAAAAAGCATGCGGTAATATTGAAGCTGCAGCACAATCTTCCATTTAACCATTATTGTTCCTCCTTCAAGAAGTACACCATTGCCCTGAGGTAGTTATTTGTCCCCTGACCCTTCTGCCACATCTGTTCCAACACGACGGAGTTGTTGCACACAAACTCTGTTCGAGCTCAGGAAGGCACCGATGCCTTTGCAGGGGACTCTCTTTGGGTCAGGTCAGGATGTATGACCGCCCGGTACGCACCGTCTCCCGACAGTGTTCCGCCATCCAGCCCGATGAGGACCCTTTTGCTAAAAAAAGTCTCCTCCCCAAGCTTTATCGTCACCAGATCCGGCTTCAACGCAAGCATAAATGATGCTCCGCGGTTGATTCCCCTATAGGGCACAAGCCGCAATCTGTCCTGCCAGGCAAAGGACTGCCCGTCCGCTTCCAGAAGAAGCTGGTCGGCACTAATCTGGGTAAGCCTTCCTTTCCAGGAGGCCGGAAGATGACCCTCCCACAGTGAAGCCTCCATCACCATCACTGGTATCCGGGTCAATGGATCGTTCAGACGGTTCCCGGTGTCCAGCAGGCCTGGACATGACACGCTCACCCCTTCGATCTCTACGCAAACTTCACCTATATAAGTCTCTAGCTGCTCTCTCCGGGTTCGGGAGGAATGGATCATCTTGAAGAGAAACAGCACCACAGGTAAAAGCGCAAGCACGAACCAAAACCCGATTTTCAGCCGGTAAGCTTGGCCGCCCGAGGAGGTGAATAGAATCCCGTTCCAGATGTCGCCCGAGCTCTGCAGCAAATAGTGAACGCCGACAATCCCCCCGGCAGCTGCAAAATTAATGATATAGAATGCCCCTAACGCCCGAAGGTAGCTTTGCAGACTTGTGAAACCAAAAGCAATCCACAACATCACTACCGACAATCCAAACTTGATGATAAAGGTGTACAGGAACGAGAGCTCCGGCACAAACATCATCACCACATACAGTGCGCCAACCAGCGCCGAACTAATGAGCCGCCACCAAGAGACCTTCTGCTTGACCAGCCAGCCTGTCAGCCACAACAAAATACCATCGATCAGTAAATTGGCGGTGAAAATCAAGTCAATATAAACAACCAGCGGATTCACCTGCCTGTAAGGTGGTATCTATCCGAAAGACCAAGGTTCCGGCTCTCTATTTGGACGATAAGATTAGTATAGAAAGACTCCCATCCAAAGTCTGTCTAAACTTGGGGGGCAAACCTGAGGTTTTTTTGTCGGTTTATAGCGTCATGCCAGTTATATGCTACCTTAACTGTAATAAGCGACTCATTCGCAAAGTCCGACTACTGGAAGCAGCGTAAACAGCTAAGGTATATAGGGAGCTAATGGCCCGCGTTCACTAACTTATCCCTAAACCAAGTAGAAAACGGATACCATCCATTTAAGGACGGTATCCGTTTCAGCGAGAAATAGCGCGAAGCATATAAATTCTTAATATTTGTACAAAGCCAGCCTTTGTAAGGCTGACTTCGGTTAAGTATACTGGTTTTCATTAGATAGATTGTATTTCTTCTTCTGTCAGACCCGTAGCAGCCTGTATGGATGAGAGGTCCAGCCCCATAGCCAGCAGGTTCTTTGCTACTTCGAGTTTGCCTTCCTTCAAACCTTCTTTCTTGCCTTCTTTCTTGCCTTCCTTCTTGCCTTCCTTGATCCCTTCTTTGATCCCTTCTTTAATCCCTTCCTTGATCCCTTCTTGTTTTCCCTCTTGCATTCCTTTAGCAAAGCCTTCTCTTTGAGCACCGTCTCTTTGCGAGGCTTCATCATGCAAAAACTTCTGACGGTCTTCATATTTACGCCGGGCTTCAGAATCCTGACTTAAAAATTCCAATGTTTCCATTGCCTTTCTCAAAGCTGGTTCATTCATCCGCAGTACCTCCCAATTCGAATTGTCGCTCCCTTTCAAAAAAAGCAGCCAATTGACCAAACCGCTCTCACCCGGAACCGCCGGCTGATTCAGCTTAGGGAGCTCCAGGAAATGAATCTCTATGTCATCTGTCAGTCGTGAACCGCTGATGTCCTCCCGTAGATGAAAGACACTGTGAGTGTGTTCATTAGGTAATACCTTATAATTCAAGATATTAATCGTTACGCATTTTTTGAGGTCTGTGTACCTGCCGCCAGTCTGCAACTGGCCGGAGTAGCGTTTGCTCCAGTAATATAAGGTCCGCTTCTCCATATCATATCTGTTGAACAGCTGCATTTCGATATTGATCAGCTTTCCGTCCTCCGTCTTTGCCCAGATATCAAAGATCGACTGCTTATCCAGCGGGTCATCTTTGTCTGTATACGGGTTTAGAAGCACCACTTCGTTCAAGGGAGCGTCTCCGGCATCCATAAGAATACGGTTCAAAAACGCCAGCAACACATCCTTGTTACTCTCGCTTGCAAAAATTCTTTTGAATACAAAATCCACCCGGGGGTCCAGCAATTCCATTATATCCACTCCCGTTATTCGTATTATATCAGCTTAAAAAACAAAAAAACACCGTATCCGCATAGCATTCTGCTATGCGGATACGGTGCTTCCGTAAACGTGTATGTGTCTCTTTGTCTAATCGTTGTTGCCGCGTGTGCGGTTGCGCAGGAACGTCGGGATGTCGAGCTGGTCAGAGGTTGTCTGATTGCCAAAAGGACGCAGGTTGGCGTTCTTGTCAGCGGCAGGCTCACTGCTAGTTGCCGGGCGTCGGTTAGGCGCAACAGGGGATGCCTTATGTTCAAAGCCGGTAGCAATCACCGTAACTTTAATTTCATCCTTCATACTCTCCTCAATCATGGCCCCGAAAATCATATTGACTTCAGGATCAGAAGCGAAATTCACAATCTCGGCAGCTTCGTTGACTTCATACAAGGAGAGGTTCGAACCGCCAGTAATATTCATGATTATGCCGCGCGCACCTTCAATAGAAGTTTCGAGCAGTGGGCTCATAATGGCTTTGCGGGCCGCTTCCGAGGCACGGTTCTCACCGGTGGCAATTCCGATGCCCATCAATGCCGAACCGCGTTCTGTCATAATCGTCTTCACATCGGCAAAGTCAAGGTTGATCAGACCCGGAACGGCAATAAGATCGGAGATCCCTTGCACCGCTTGCCGGAGCACGTTGTCCGCTTCGCGGAAGGCTTCCAGCATCGGTGTTTTCTTGTCGACAATTTCAAGCAACCGGTCATTCGGAATGACGATAAGGGTATCTACCTTTTCCTTCAACGCTTCAATACCAAATTCTGCCTGGTTGGAACGTTTTCTTCCTTCAAAAGTAAACGGACGCGTCACAACGCCAACCGTCAGCGCTCCGCATTCTCTGGCAATTTCAGCAATTACAGGTGCAGCCCCTGTACCTGTACCGCCACCCATGCCCGCGGTCACAAATACCATATCTGCACCCTTGAGCGTATTGGAAATCAGATCGCGGGATTCTTCGGCCGCTTTCTTGCCAACCTCTGGATTGGCGCCAGCGCCTAGTCCACGGGTAAGCTTATCCCCGATTTGCAGTTTATGCTCCGATTTGGCCATATGCAGCGCTTGGGCATCTGTATTAACCGTGATGAATTCAACACCCTGAACGCCGTTTTCAATCATCCGGTTAACAGCATTGCTTCCGCCGCCGCCTACGCCGATGACTTTTATTTGCGCCAAGCTCCCCATTTCAAAATCAAATTCCAACATATTGTTCCATCTCCCCCTAGAATAGTGCTTGGATGGCCGGTCCAAGTATATCTGGACTTACACTTATATGAACTCGCTGAACATATTCTTAAGACGTTCCACCAAACCGGGCTTCTTCCCGGTATCTTGGCTTGGAACGGCGTTCTGCTTGTTTCGATTGACCGTTTTCTTATTGCCGTTTCCTCCGCCACTGTTGCGTCCCCGGTAACTGCGGACTACATTGTGCAGGATGCCTACACCACCGGTGAAACCAGGGTCCCGGACACCGATATAATCAGGCACAGCTATGCGTACGGAGGCAGATAGTTCAGTTTGCGCCACCTTCAGAACACCAGGCATGGATACAGTTCCACCCGTAAGTATATAACCTCCGGGAAGCTCCGTGTAACCAAGCCGTTTCACTTCTTGGCGGATCAGATGAAAAATCTCCTGCACTCTTGGCTCGATAATTGCAGCCAAATCTTCCTGGTTGAACTCTTTTTCAACATTGCTTCCGATACGTAACACCTTGAATACTACATCCGAAGCGGCATCATCAACCCAGGCGCAGCCATATTTCAGCTTGACCTTCTCTGCCTGGTCTGTAAGTGTCCGAAGTCCGTAAGCAATATCATTCGTTACAAATTCTCCGCCGATCGGAATCGTGGATGTTGCACAAAGGGAACCCTCTTCATATACGGCTATCGTAGTTGAACCTGCACCGATGTCTACCAGTACAGCGCCCATTGATTTCTCATCTTTGGAAAGCGCCAATCCACCGGCTCCAAGAGACATCAGCACAAGATCTTTAACTTTCAGTCCTGATTTCTCTACACAGCGAAGCAGATTATGTATTGGCGTTTTGGCTCCGGTAATGATCGTTGCCTCAACTTCCAGACGGACACCGATCATTCCGCGCGGATCCTGGATACCTTCAAGACCGTCTACGATATATTGTTTGGCGACAACATCAATCACTTCGCGTTCAGGAGGCAGTGCGATGACTTCCGCAGCTTTAATTACCCGGTCAATGTCATCCTCACCAATTTCACGGTCCTCATTCTGAACGGCTACAACACCGTGACTGGACTGCAGTCCGATATGATTGCCGGATATGCCGACGTAGACCTCGGAAATCTGGATGCCTACCATTTGCTCCGCATGGTCTACCGCACTTTTGATCGATTGGACAGTCTGGTCGATATCGACTATCGCACCTTTCCGTATTCCTTCTGAATCAGCAGATCCAACGCCAATAATATTAAAGGTTCCATTGGTAACTTCCCCAATTATAGCCCGAACTTTGGATGTACCGATGTCCAAACTAACAATGATGTCATTGTTGCTCAAGCTCTATGGCACCTCCTGTTATGATCAAAATAGATGGTGAAGCCAGTAAAACAGTTTGCTCCCGGTCCCGGGAAACTTCTCTGTACATATTCAACATACCTAATCCTTTCCCTCTTTTTTCTACAAATTTTTTGAGTGGAATAATATAACAAGCATTCCGCATAAACATAGATGCTTTCCTAAAACCATGAAACTAGGAGACTATAAAGTTAAAATAAGTGTATTCAAGAAGCATCATCCATATTTACGGCATTAGTTCAAAAAATCCGGAGAAAAAAGAGGGATCCAGCTTATTGCCCGTAAATCCGATTGTAGCATTTTTCCCGCTCTATTAGTAGGGACTATTTACTCTTGTGTGTCTGCTTTGTCCTCATTTGTTTCTTGTGGAGCTTGAAACGGGACATATGAATCGGCTTCCAGCATCTTAATCAGTCCGGGCTCCTCGGTCTCGATGACCTGATTCAAATATTCCACCTTATCCTTAAGCAGAGAAATCGCCGTTATGACTTCAAAATGCGAACGTGTATAAAGCTTAATCCGGTCCGGAAAGGATAGCGTCGGTGAAGGTACGATCTCGGAGATATCACCGGTCAATTCATTGGGAATGCTGGCGAGCACTTGGCACAGCTTGGCCTTATAAGGGTCCTTAGCGTCCCAGCCTGTCAGAATAGGCTTCTCCACCGCAATTCCGGACTCATTCACGCCTACAGCCGCCCCGCTGGACAGAATGGCTTCAAGCTCACCGGACTGATCCAATTCATAAGCAACTGCAGGATATTCCTTGATAGTAATGGTAACCGTACCAGGGAAACTTTTGCTTACCGAAGCCTCCTGGATGGTCTTAAGCTCCTTCAGGGAATTCTTCACTGAAGTCTTAGAGACGGCAAAGAACTGTCCTCCGACCGAAAGCCCGCTTTGGGATATCAGCTCTTCCCGGGTCGTGTACTTATTACCCTGAAAGTGAATCTCTGTAATACGGCTGAGCGACGAACGGAAAAAAATCACAGCCAGCAGCGCAATAAACAGCAGCAGCAGGATCATTGTGACCTTCCGGCTCATTTTTTTGCTTGGCTTGTCCTCTTTAAGCAGAGGTAAACGGGTTTTAGGCATTCTCATATCTCCGTAATAAGGCCCTGTCTCCTTCCCTCGCGTGAAGCCGAAGGAGACAGGGAGCTTTAATTGGCCAAATCTAACGGACCCGGCACAGGTACTTTGCGGCTGATGCGTGCTCCAAGCTTCTGGAACAGCTTCTCAATGCCATCATATCCGCGGTCAATATGGTGCGCCTGCTCAACTACCGTAGTACCTTGAGCTGCGAGTCCAGCGATCACCAGGGCAGCCCCTGCCCTCAGGTCGGTAGCTTCTACCGTAGCTCCGTATAACCTCTGCACCCCGCGTATGAATGCACGGTTCAGATCAATAGAGATATCCGCCCCCATACGGGCCATTTCCTCTACATGCTTGAAGCGTCCCTCGAATACAGTCTCTTTGATCACACTGAATCCGTCGGCCAGTGACAGCAGTACCATCACTTGAGACTGCAAGTCTGTGGGAAAGGAAGGGTAAGGAGATGTTACGATTCTCTCTACCGCACGGGGACGTCCCATACAGCTGATATTAATTATATCATTGCACACTGTAATTTGAACACCAGCCCGTCTGAGCACATGAATAAGCGAGGTTAAATGCCCGGCATTCGTATGGGTCAATGTCACATTTCCACGTGTCGCAGCCGCTGCGATCATCACTGTACCGGCTACAATCCGGTCCGGGATCACCTCGTAGCTGCAGGGTTGCAGTTTTTTGACCCCTTGAATCGTAATCGTATCGGTACCTGCGCCTATGATCTGAGCACCCATTTTGTTCAGATAATTCTGAAGATCCTGAATTTCAGGTTCTCTGGCTGCGCCCGATATCGTTGTAGTGCCTTCAGCCATGGCAGCCGCCATCATAATATTCTCCGTCGCTCCGACACTCGGATAATCCAGATGAATATCGCTTCCCGTCAGCTTGGCAGCCCGGCAGGAGATCCGTCCGTTAACTTCCTCAATCTCCGCACCAAGCTGTTTGAGCCCCTGGAGGTGAAGGTCAATCTTGCGTTCACCGATCGCACAGCCTCCCGGCTGGTAAATCGTCACCTCGCCAAATCTGCATAACAGCGGCCCCATCAGAAAAATTGAGGATCTCATCTGCCGCATCAGATCCTCTGGAACATGGGATGTATCCACAGACGAAGTATCCATCGTTACTGTATCGTCCTCGTGAGTGCAACTGCACCCCAGCCGTTCCAGAATGTGCAGCATTGTCTCAATGTCCAGCAGCTTCGGCACATTATGCAGTGAGTGAACTCCTTCGGCAAGCAGGCTAGCCGCCAGAATCGGCAGTGCCGCATTTTTTGCTCCATGGATACGTATGGTGCCTGACAGGGGGGTTCCACCCTCAATCACCAATTTGTCCAATGTATCACCTCCGAGATTACCGCTCACCCACCACAAGCACTTCCTGTACAAAAATCAATTACGGTCAGGAAAAGCTGTCCGTGTCCGCATTTCATGGACCGGAAGTGCTCTGGGTGATAGTCACGATTATAGGATTATCCTATGTTCGTGCCCTCGGGTGTGTGACAGTGAAGACCAATAACAGGAAGCGTCTTCCAGCCTGCTGGAAGCAAGTCTCCACTACGACTTCCGCATTGCGGCCAGCCTGCGCAGCTCGCTAACGACAAGTGCCGCAGAATCCCTTTTGCCTAAACGCCGCGAGGCTTCAGACATTTGCTTGCGAACGGACTCCACACTGATAATTTTCTGTACAGCCTCCATCAGTGTCTGGCCGTTCAAATCCTTCTCAAGCAGCACGACAGATGCCCCTTCACGTTCCAATTGTCTTGCATTCGCCTCCTGGTGATTATTCGTCACGTTAGGGGACGGGATTAAAACAGAGGGAATACCTAGTGCTGTAATTTCAGCCAGAAATGAAGCGCCTGCCCGGTTCACAATAAGAGAAGTACAAGCCAGCACCTCAGGCATATTATGGATGTAAGGGAGAAGATGCAGCCAATTCGGCACGCCCCCCAGCTTTTCGCGCAGAGCTTTGCGGGTTTCTTCGAAATAGGACTCACCAGTTACATATACATAATGAACACCATTACCCTTACCCACAAATGGAGCCATCTCAATCATAGCCTGATTTATGGCTCTTGCTCCGCCGCTGCCGCCGACCATCAGAACCACCGTACTGCCCTCAGGAATACCGAGTGAAGCAAAGCCGCGCTGGGGGTTCGCAGTGGTTACAGTGGTCGCCCGGGGATTCCCGGTATAGATTACATGTTTCCCGCCGGGAAACGCCGACTCCGTTCCTTCAAAGCTAACGGCAACCGTATCGGCATAACGGCTGAGAAAACGGTTCGTCAGCCCCGGTATCGCGTTCTGCTCATGAATAAGGGTAGGAATGCCAAGTTTGGAGGCCGCATAAACCACCGGTCCGCATACGTAACCGCCGGTGCCGATCACGACATCCGGCTTAAATTCCCTGAGCATTGCCTTGGAGGCTTTGACCCCTTTCAGAAAACGCATCACAGTCTTCACATTGTCCATAGATAGCTTGCGGCGGAAACCTGTGATATCAATCGATTTGAACGGAAGATTCTCTTGCGGAACCAGCTTGCTCTCCAGCCCACGCTTTCCACCAATATACAGAAAAGCCGAGCCTTCTTCTTCCGCTTCCAGTTGCCTTGCAACAGCGACAGCAGGATAGATATGTCCGCCTGTGCCGCCGCCGCTTAATACGATACGCATGTCTTTCACCTCGCATAACGGGATAGGTTGAGTAAAATGCCGAGTGCTGTGAGCATTAGGGTCAGCGATGATCCCCCATAGCTGATTAGCGGAAGCGTGATGCCTGTAACCGGCATTAGGCCGATGACAACGCCAATGTTGATGATGACCTGGACGGCTACCATACAGACGATGCCTACCGCCAAATAACTGCCGAACCGGTCGGGCAGACTCATTGCCACCTTCATCCCCCTCCAGATCAGAATCAGGAATAGGACCAGTACAATCAGCCCACCAATGAAACCAAGCTCCTCGGCCAAAATGGAAAAAATAAAATCGGTCTGCGGCTCTGGCACATAGCTGTACTTTTGCCGGCTCATGCCAAGTCCCAGACCGCCAAGGCCGCCGGGGCCAATTGCATAGAGCGATTGGATAATCTGATAGCCCTTCCCCAGCGGATCGGACCAAGGGTCCAGAAATGCTGTAATCCGCTGCAGACGGTAGGGAGCTGCAGCAACCAGCGCGGCAAACCCAACCACTCCCAAAAAGCCCAGGGAGAGCAGGTGCTTCATACGCGCTCCGGCAGTAAAAATCATCA
This sequence comes from Paenibacillus sp. P3E, assembly GCF_001909045.1. Taxonomy (NCBI): domain Bacteria; kingdom Bacillati; phylum Bacillota; class Bacilli; order Caryophanales; family Paenibacillaceae; genus Paenibacillus; species Paenibacillus sp. P3E. The sequence goes on from NZ_LVWH01000209.1 coordinate 38,477, forward strand.
TGAGGGCAGCTCCGAACATGACGGTGCCTGTCCCCAGATCCGGCTGGAGCATAATAAGGGCAAATGCGGAGCCGATCAGTGCGAGCGGGGGCAGCAACCCTTTTGTGAAGGCAGAGATATCATAATCATCCTTTCCCAGCCAATTGGCGAGAAAGAGGATCATCCCCATTTTCATGAATTCAGAAGGCTGAATTCCGAAAGAGCTGATGCCGAGCCAGCTTCGGGCTCCGCCGCGCACAACGCCGATTCCGGGGATCAGCACCATGACAAGCAGAATGAAGCAGAGTATCAACGCGGGTCTGGCAAATCTCTTCAGCACCAGATAATCGGTGTTCGCGGTAACGAACATTGCGCCAAGCCCAAGCCCCGCAAACAACAGCTGCCTTTTGACAAAATAAAACGAATCGCCATAATTGCGGAAGCCCAAAACAGAACCTGCGCTGTAAACCATCACCATGCCGATTAACAGCAGGGACAGAATAGCCATAAGTATCCAGATATCGGGCGCATGACGGGATTTGTTCATCAGGAGCACACCTCTTGCATCTGTAGTAGGGGCTTATCCACCCCCCTACTTAAAGGTTATGCACCGCCTCTTTAAAAATACGCCCGCGCTCCTCATAGGATGTAAACATATCCCAACTGGCGCAGGCAGGAGACAGGAGAACAATATCCCCCGCTTCCGCCAGAGCGGAAGCCTCCCGCACGGCCTTTTGCAGCACGGCGGCGGCGCTCTCCCCATTATCGACGGAGATGATGCGCTTTACTCCTGCCATGCCTGCGACGGCCGCGAGCTTGTCCTTGGTCTGTCCGAGCGCTACAAGCGCTTTGACCCCGCCGAGGACAGGCAATAGCTCCATATAATCGGAACCGCGGTCGAGTCCGCCGGCAATCAGAACAACCGGCTTCCGGAAGGAGGCCAGCGCCATTGAGGTGGCTTTGGAGTTGGTGGCTTTGGAGTTGTTGTAATAAGCGGCTCCGGCTTTATCTGCTACATATTCCAGCCGGTGCTCGACACCTCTGAAATTTGCCAGCACTTCGGCAAGTCCGGCAGGGTCTGCACCTGCGGCGATTGCAATCCCGCAGGCAGCCAGGGCGTTCTCCACATTGAAGCGGCCCGGCAGTCCGATAGTATCAACGTCGGCAATTTCTGTCTCACTCTCGGAGTAATCCCGATAGACAATTACCCGCTTGAGATCATCTTCGGTACCCTGGACAAATGAAGGACGGACAAAGACACCCTGAACCAGCTCTTCAGTCATTGAAAAGGGCAAGATTCCTGCTTTGATATAAGGCACTAGCTCTCTACAGACAGGGTCATCCCAGTTCAGCACCGCTGTGTCGCTTGGCCCTTGCCGCTCAAACAGCTTAGCCTTGGAAGCAATATAATCCTCCATACCGCCATGATAGTCCAGATGGGTCTCTGCCACATTCAGCAGACAGCCTATCTTAGGGCGGAACTCTTTAGTACCTTTGAGTTGAAAGCTGCTAAGCTCGACTACCATCCAATTGTCATCATGAGCCTCCTGTGCGGCCTGACAGAGCGGTGTGCCGATGTTCCCGGCCACAATAGGGTTCATTCCCGCAGCGTCCAGCATACGCCCCACCCAGGTGGTTGTCGTCGTCTTGCCGTTAGAACCGGTGATACCAATCATAGGTGCTGCGCAAAGGTGGTAAGCCACCTCCACCTCAGTCACTACCTCGATACCCAGCTCCATTGCTTTTTGCACCGGAGGTACGGAATAGGGAATTCCCGGATTCTTCACTAGCAGGCTCACGCCCGGATGAATTAATCCCTCCGGGTGACCTCCGCATATAACAGAAATTCCCAAAGATTCCAGTTCGGAAGCTTCGGGACTTTGATCTCTTTCTTTTTTGTCATTGACCGTTACAACGGCGCCGTGCTCATGCAGCACCTTGGCCACCTGGACACCGCTTTTGGCAAGGCCCAGGACGACCACTTCTTCACCTCGGTATTCATCCGGATGCTTCATTCTTTACAACCCCTTGCTTAAGATTAGTCCTACTGCCGCCAGCACCAGGCTCACCGCCCAGAAGGAGACAACTACCCGCCATTCCGACCAGCCGCCAAGCTCAAAATGATGATGGATCGGACTCATGCGGAAAATGCGTTTGCCGCGGGTTTTAAATGAGGCCACCTGCAGCACGACAGATAGCATCTCAATGACGAACACACCGCCGATGACAACAAAAAGCAGCTCGCTTTTGGTAACAATGGCAATCGCACCAATGGCTCCACCAATGCCGAAGGATCCGAAATCGCCCATAAATACCTTCGCCGGATGTGCATTGAAAACGAGAAAGCCAAGTACCGCCCCGATCATTGCCGCCGCACAAACACCTGCCGCAATCGAGGTAGCCTGCATTGCTACTACGGCAAAAGCAGCTAGGGCAATCGCACTGACGCCCGACAGCAGCCCATCTACTCCATCGGTAAAATTCACTGCATTCGTTACAGCCATCATCATAATGATAATGAACGGATAGTAAAACCAGCTTCCCCAATCAAAGCTGATCGAAGTTCCCGGGATGCTGATTCCAGTATTGTGCCCGGCGTTAATCAGAAGCCCGCACATTACGGCACCAACCAGCAGCTGCCCCAGTAATTTTTGGCGTGGTGTCAGCCCCAGTGAACGCTTGAACGCAATTTTGATATAATCGTCCAGGAAGCCGATCAGCCCATAGCCGAGCGTAGCTACCAAGAGGACATAGAAGTCTGAGTCTACAACCGAAAATTTCAAAAAAGACAACGTGAATGCCACCATAATGATAATTCCGCCCATCGTAGGCGTTCCGGCTTTTTTTAAGTGAGTCTGAGGTCCGTCATCACGAACCTGCTGTCCAAATTTCATCCTCCGCAGAAGCGGAATGAAGAGCGGAGCGGCAATGACCGCAAGGATAAAGGATACAGCAATAGTCAGCAGAAGTAATTGATAATCCATGGGTACACCCCCTCCTATTTGTTTGGATCCGTCTGAGAATGCTCATTCAAGCTGTGCAGCACTTCCTCAAGGCGCATTCCCCTTGAAGCTTTGAAGAGTACAACATCTTTGGGATCGATTCTATCAAGCAAGGCCGCTGTAAGCTCCTTTTTATCCATAAAAGCAAATACGCGTTCAGATCCAAACCGCTCCTCTGCCTTCTTGGCGATATGTGCAGAAAGAGGTCCATAGGTAAAGACCAGATCCGTTAAGGATGGATCCAGGTAAGCACCGATCTCCTGATGGAAAAGCGCCTCATCCGGCCCAAGTTCAAGCATGTCCCCCAGCACAGCGATTTTTTTGCCGCTGCATTTCATGCCTTGAAGCACATCAATGGCTGCTCTCATAGATGTAGGACTGGCATTATAGGCGTCATTCAGCATAGTAAGCCCCGAAGCTGCCAGCATCATTTCAATCCGCATCCCGGTCAGTTTAAGCTTGCTGAGGCCTTCTGCGATGCTGTCTTCGGATACGCTGTAGTGGCGGGCAACCGCCAGCGCAGCCAAAGCATTAACCACATTATGCCGGCCCGGCAGCGGCAGCGTGAAGGCGCGCTGCGCATGCAGATGGGAAGTGAAGGTCATCCCCCCGATATGGGTCATCATTCCAGAGGGATAATCATCATTGTCAGCGTTCAAGCCAAAGCGGAAGCCTTTCATTCCCTCCGGTGTATGAAAGGCGGGCTCTGCCATAACTTCGGAGAGCAGCGGTTCGTCACCGTTATAAACCAGGAGACCTCCCGGCTTCAGCCCCTCGGCAATTTCCAGCTTGGCCCGGGCAATTTCCTTACGGGACCCGAGCTGCAGCAAATGGGACTCGCCCACATTGGTAATAACCGCCACATCAGGCGGTGCTAAAGAAGCAAGGAGCGCAATCTCTCCCCGCGAGCTCATCCCCATCTCCAGCACAGCGATCTGAATATCCTCACTCATGGAGAGAATCGTCAGCGGCAGACCGATGTGATTGTTGAAGTTTCCTGCAGTTTTATGGACTTTGTATTGTCCCTCCAGCAGGGCTGTAATCATATCCTTCGTAGTTGTCTTCCCGTTACTGCCGGTGACGGCGACCACCTGCGGAGCAATTTGGCACAAATATGCGGAAGACAGCTTCTGCAGTGCAGCAAGAGTATCATCCACCAGGATCACGCCATCCCCCGCAGGGGCAGCTCCCCTATCCCTCTGCCACAAGGTAGCGGCGGCACCCGCCGCCAAAGATGCGGCACTGTAGTCATGCCCGTCAAAATGTTCCCCAACCAGCGGAACGAAAAGACAGGCAGGCGTAATTTTGCGGGAGTCGGTAACGACTCCCGCAATTCTCTTATCCATATCGTAAGCGGAGGACAGTTCTCCCCCACACATGGCAGCGATGTTTCGCAGCGTTCTTGTAATCAATAGCTTCGGCCCCTTATAACTTCTTTGGCAACGACGCGGTCATCGAAATCATGAACCACTCCGCCGATCAGTTGATAGGTCTCGTGACCTTTCCCCGCAATCAATACTACATCGCTGGGGCTTGCCATTTCAATAGCTTTTCTAATCGCTTCCCTACGGTCTACAATCATTTCATAGTGGTCCTGTGCCACTCCATCCTCCTGCAACCCTGCTTCAATATCCCGAAGGATAAGGAGGGGATCCTCAGTGCGGGGATTATCGGAGGTTACGAAGACATGGTCGCTGTATTTCGCAGCAATTTTGCCCATCAGCGGGCGTTTGGTCGTGTCTCTGTCTCCACCGCAGCCGAAGACGGTAAGAACCTTGCCGGAAGCAAACTCACATACCGCCCGCAGCACATTTTCCAACCCATCCGGTGTGTGGGCGTAGTCTACGATTACCGCGAAGTCCTGGCCCTCATCCACTGACTCCACACGTCCAGCCACACCTGCTACAGACTCAAGACTGGCCTTGATATCCGCAAGCGGAATATCCTCCAACAGCGCTGCAGTGATCGCAGCCAGCGCATTATACACATTGAACTTGCCTACCATACGCAATGAGATGTCAGCCTCTCCCTTAAACGCATCTACATGGAAAAAAGTTCCTTTGGAGGTGATGGAAATTTGCGAAGCCCGGACATTCGCTGGAGTATCGATGCCGTATGTAATCACCTCTGCGGCAGTCTGTGCAGCAAAATAAGTGCTTGCCTCGTCATCCGCATTCAGCACAGCATATTTGCGTTCTTCCTTCCATGGTGAGATCATATTTCCCATCCGGGAAAAGAACAGCCCTTTAGCCGCCCTGTACTCTTCCATCGTATGATGATAATCCAGATGATCCTGAGTCAGATTGGTAAATATGGCCGTCCGGAAATCCGTCCCCTTTACCCGTCCCTGCTCCAAGGCATGCGAGGAAACCTCCATCACACAGCACTGCACGCCTTTCTGAACCATATCCTGTAGCGTACGCTGCAGTTCAAGGGATTCCTGCGTCGTACCGGAAGCGGGATAGGTCTGTCCGTCATATCTCAGCTGAATGGTTCCAATCAGCCCTGTCTTAACATTCTGGTCCTGCATAATACGCTCTATCAGATAGGTGGTCGTTGTTTTTCCATTCGTGCCGGTCACACCGATCATTCTCATCCGGCTGCTCGGTGAACCAAAAAAGGCATTGGACAATACAGCCATTGCAAACCGGCAGTCATCCACTACGATCTGAGGCAAATCGATCTCCAGCTTCCGCTCACAGACCAGGGCAGAAGCTCCGTTCGCGGCTGCCTGAGGAGCGAATTCATGCCCATCCACCGTAAACCCCGGCAGGCAGATGAACAAATCGCCGGGCTTGACACGGCGCGAATCCGCCTGGAGTCCCGTTATTTCCGTCTCCCCATCTCCATGTACCCGCGAAGCCGCGAGACAAGATGATAATTCATATACTTTCATAGCCATCCCTCACTCTGCATTTATCGGAATAGAAGACGTCATCAAACATTATTTCCCATCTTCAGCGCCCATATATATCCGGATCGTCGAACCCTGCTCGACTCTGGCCCCCGCTTTTGGTGCCTGATTAATTACGGTATTGCCTGTTCCGGAACGGGCGAGTGTAAAGTTCATGTTCAGATCCTCATAAATATCCTGTACGGTAGCCCCTGTAAGATCAGGAACTGTCACAATAGGAGTTTCACCGTATTTATAGGTTTTGGGAAGCTGATCTTTACGTTCTGGAACCTTCATGTAATGGAGGGAATCCTCCAGGATATTCTGCACGATTGGAGCTGCCACAACACCACCGAACTGAATGCCCTTAGGATTATCCACCGCTGTGTACACTACGATCTGCGGATCATCCGCAGGTGCAAAACCTATAAACGATACAATATGCTCTGTAGGAGAATACCGGCCGTTAATTACCTTTTGTGCCGTCCCTGTCTTGCCTCCCACACGGTAGCCGTCAATAAAAGCCGGCCGGCCCGTGCCTTTGGCAACCACGCTCTCAAGGGCAGCGCGCACCTTCTTCGAGGTTTCCTCTGAGATGACCTGACGCACCATCTCCGGCTGCACTTCCGAAACGGTCTCCCCTGTATCGGGATTGATCCAGGCCTTGGCGACATGCGGCGTGTAGAGCTTGCCGCCGTTGATGGCTGCCGAGACAGCGGTTATCTGCTGAATCGGCGTGACGGACACCCCTTGGCCAAAAGCCGTGGTCGCCAGCTCCACGGGTCCCACCTGCGCAGGCTTAAAGAGGATTCCGCTTGCTTCACCATTCAGATCAATACCGGTCTTGGCGCCAAATCCAAAATCACGGATATATTTGAATAAGGTATCTTTACCGAGCCGCTGTCCCAGCGCTACAAAGCCCGGATTGCAGGAGTTCTCAACCACCTCCAGGAAGGTCTCGCTACCATGCCCACCCTTTTTCCAGCAACGCAGCTTGGCCCCGCCCACCTCGATATAGCCGGGATCAAAAAAGTGGTCATTCTGTAAATCCACTTTGCCTTCCTGGAGCGCAGCGGCCAAGGTAATAATTTTGAAAGTGGAGCCCGGTTCGTAAGTCATCCAGATGGGCAGATTCCGGTTGTAGACCTCAGCATCATATTCCTTGTAGGCTCCAGGCTCAAATCCAGGTCTGCTGGCCATGGCCAGAATTTCGCCATTCTTCGGGTTCATAGCTATAGCCCAACTGCCCTGTGCCTGATACTTCACCATGGCTTGATCCAGCTCGCGTTCCATTATGGACTGGATCTGCTTGTCTATCGTCAGCTTCAGTTTAAGGCCGTCCTGAGGAGCTGAATACTTTTCCGAAGAACCCGGCATCAGCCGGCCTCCGGCATCAGACAAATAGGAAATATCCCCTGCGCTGCCCTGGAGTAGCTTGTCGTATATGCTTTCCACCCCGGTAATGCCTTGATTGTCAATACCGGTGAAGCCCAGAATATGCGCAGCCAAATCTCCGTAAGGGTAAAACCGTTTGTTATCCTCGGCCACAACGATGCCCGGCAGCTGCAAATCACGGATGCTCGCAGCCAGCTCCATCGTAATTTTGCGGCCGCCGGGCTGTAACTTCACCGATGACTGACTTTTGGACAAGAGAGTCACCAGCTTCATCTCGCTCATGCCGAGCAGTGGAGCCAGCGTCTGTGCTGTCTTTTGCTTCTCCTTCACCTGTACAGGAACTGCATACACAGTCGGCGAGCTGATATTATAAGCCAGTGCTTTCCCTTCCCGGTCCAATATTTCACCGCGTTTGGCGGTAAAAGGAATATTGCGGCGCCACTGGCTTTCCGCTTTGGCACTCAGTTTTTCTCCTTCGGACAGCTGGACATACGCCAGACGTATAGCCAGCGCACCAAATAACAAGGCCAATCCCAGCAGCGTCCACAGCATTCTCCTACGAGTTACGACTTTCGAAACCTTCATTCCGTCCCCCCGCTTTCGCTGTTCTAGACATGAGCTCTTATCTTCATGACTATTCAGGACAAACAGGGGTTAGAACAAGCCTATGCCAAGGCATTACTTTACGGGTGGCTCTTCCTCATCAGCGGGTGCAGGAATATTCTCACCATGTTCATTCATAGGTTTTAGCGACAGCGTGACCTGTGTCTTCCCGTTCTTGGTTCCTTCCGTTTGCCCCGACACGTAACCCTCGCCATCCACTGAAATACCAACCTTGAGCAGGCTGAGCACTTCCAGTGCATCACGAAGCGATTGTCCGCGCAAATCCGGTATCACAGGCTTATCTCCCTGCTGACTCAGCAGATAGATGCGCTGACCTACTGCCAGTAGAGTTCCTTTCTCTGGATACTGGCTGACTACATTAGTTCCTTGACCTACAGCTTCAAAATCAAAGCCCTGATCAATCAGCAGTTGTCTGGCCGCCTGTACTGTTTTGCCGGTGAGATCCGGAGTGGATCGCAGTGCGGCAGTAGTAGACTTAACGGTTTTGGACGTGCTGTCCGCAGAATTCGTGCTCACTTTTGGTACTCCCATATAAGGCAGCGCCTGCGACACAATTTCCTGGAATACCGGAGCAGCAACCGCTCCACCGCCATTCCCGCCGTTTTCACCCTGCGGCTCGTCAATAATGACGATCACCGCAATCTTGGGATTATTAACCGGCGCGTAGCCGATAAAAGAAGACAGTACCTTGTTCCGGTCATAATCCGTACCGTTGACCTTAATCGCAGTACCCGTCTTCCCCGCTACACGATACCCTTCAATGTAGGCATGCCGTCCGGTTCCCTTAACCTGATCCGCCACCACCTGCTCCAGGTAGCCGCCAGTTTCACGGGCACTCTCCTTCGAAATCACCTGACGTACCACTTCAGGCTGGGTAATGGTCTTCTTGCCGGTATTCGGGTCGGTGATTTCCTTGACCACATGCGGAACCATCAACTTGCCGCCATTAGCGATTGCGGACACTGCCGTCAACTGCTGGATCGGTGTAACCAGCACCTTACCGTGCCCGTAGGCCAAGGTTGCATTCTCGACAGACTTGTTCGGGTCAGGGTTGACGATACCGATGGTTTCACCCGGCAGGTCGATTCCGGTTTTTTCATTAAAGCCAAACTCATTAATGTATTTCAGCAATCTCTCCTGACCAAGCATCTCATAGCCAAGCTTAACGAAAGCTACATTACTTGAACGCTTAACGCCCTCCAAGAATGAGATTTTCCCCCAGCCTACTCTGTTAATATCATGCAGCGGTCTACTGTATCCTTTAATGTAAATTTGACCGGATTGGAACTTATCATCTGGATTGAATAGTTTCTCCTGTACCACTCCGGCCAACGTAACAATCTTAAAGGTTGAGCCCGGCTCATATCTGGATTTGATCGCGTGGTTATAGAAGCCTGCGGCATTCTGATTAGTATCCCAATACTCATTGGGATTAAAGGTAGGCATATTCGCCAAACCGAGAATTTCCATCGTATTGGGGTCGGCAGCTATGACACTTATACTCTTGGGCTTGTACTTGTCATATGCCTTTTGCATAGCCTCTTGGATATAGTATTGAATCGTGCTGTCTATCGTCAGTTTGATATTGCTCCCGTTAACTACAGGCTGATAAGTATCCTTGGAATTCGGAAGCTTGACCCCTTTACCGTCACTTTGATAGTGAAGTTTGCCATCAGTGCCTTTCAGCTGCTTGTCAAAATACTTCTCCAGCCCCATGATCGCCTTGCCATCTCTGTCGGTAAAACCCAATATATGTGCGGCCAGTGTACCTTTCGGATAATAGCGTTTCTGCTCCGTTACATACCCGACACCAGTTTCACGGATATCATGTTTTTTGCCCAATTCCTCATAAAAGGCAACCACCTTATCCTTAAGCGCCTTATCAATCTTCCAGCCCTCATTGCGGATCTCGCGGTTTTTGAGATACTTGCCAGTCTTATTATCCTTGGCCTCAATCAATGGCTTTAACTCGTCAACCGGTTTACCCAGTAGATTGTGCAAACCATCAATCACTTCCTGGCCAATCCCCTGCTCTGCAATAACCTCAGGGTTAACTACAACGGTGTATGCAGGAACATCACTGGCGAGGACGTTGCCGTTGCGGTCTTCAATCTCACCGCGGACTGCTTTGATGGTTGCAGAGTGGGCCCACTGCGAGGCCGCCTTATTCTGCCAGTACTCACCGTCCAGAATCTGGAGCCAAAACACCCGGCCGACTAAAACAAGAAAAAAGAGGGTAATACACCCTCCTATAAACAGCGTGCGAAGTTTTATTCTTTTCACCATAAGCCAACCTCACAACTCTATTATTGCGATTGCCGCCAATCGCTGATTAATGGTCTCCGTCAGTGGCCGTGCTGTTCAGGGGAATATAGATGGTAGAATCCTCGGAAGGTTTGACAAATCCAAGCTCAGCAGCCCTCTGGGCCACTGTCTGCTCAAGGCTCTGCTTCTCCATCTGAAACGTTGCGATATCTTTCTTGGTTGAAGCAATTTGGGCATCCAGTTTCTGCGCCTGCAGATTCAAATCGTAAATATGGACATAACGCCAAATCAGGGTGACAGCCACCAGTACGAACACACCTAGTGTCAGCATGTAGAGAAGTTTCTCCTGCAGCGGAAGCACCATGCGTCTTGTGACTACTTTTGTCTTCTCGCGGTAAAGCCTGTCTGCCTCTTCTTTTCTTTTGGGTTGAACTGCTAAGTTGCCGCGGGTATAGGCCATCTCTGACTCTCCTTTATGGTTATTTACAATTTCTCTGCAATCCGCAGCTTCGCTGAACGTGCACGTGTGTTCTGCTCCAGCTCTTCTTCTGATGGAACAAACGGTTTGCGGTTAATCAGCTTCAGGGTACCTTCGGCACCGCATACACAATATGGGAAGTCGGGCGGACATGTGCATCTGCTTAAGTAGCTGCTGAAAATCTGCTTGCAAATCCGGTCCTCCAAGGAGTGAAAGGTGATCACCGATACTCTTCCCCCGGGTGCAAGGCAGCGCACTGCTGCGTGAAGCCCTTCCTCAAACGCACCCAGCTCATCGTTCACCGCAATCCGGAGTCCCTGAAAACTGCGCTTCGCGGGATGACCACCGGTTCTGCGTGCGGCTGCCGGAATGCCTTCCTTGATCAGCTCCGCCAATTCTCCCGTGCTCTCCACAGGGTGTTCTTCTCTCCGCTCAACAATCTTGCGGGCAATCCGCCGTGAGAACTTCTCTTCCCCATACTGGAAAAGCACCCGGGCAATCTCCTGTTCAGGCCAGGTATTCACTATTTCGGCTGCAGTCAGCTGAGCAGACTGATCCATCCTCATATCCAGCGGAGCATCGTGATTATAGCTGAATCCCCGTTCCCCTTCGTCAAACTGGGGCGAGGATACACCAAGATCGTATAGAATTCCATCTACTTGGGGAACGCCATCCTTTTGCGGAACAAAGGGGAGTTCCTTAAGCACTTGCTCCAGATCGCGGAAGTTGGTTTTCACCAAAACTACCCTCTCTCCGTATTCAGCGAGCCGCTCCCTAGCATTCTCCAGCGCCCAATCATCCTGATCCAGACCAATCAATCGGCCCTCGCCGCTGAGCTTACTGGCAATTAGAGAACTATGTCCCGCTCCGCCAAGTGTGCAATCCACGTAGATGCCATCCTTCTTGATGTGCAGCCCTTCTGTCGCTTCTTCCTTAAGCACCGTGATGTGGTGAAACAAGCTGCATCCCTCCAGGGCAGTATTCGAATATTTGTATGTGTTATAGATCGAAGTTGAAATCAACCAATTTCTCGGCAATCTCGTTGAACGTTTCCTCTGACTGTTCGAAGTACTGCTCCCATAGCTCCTTGTTCCAGATCTCCACCCGGTTCGAAACGCCCAGAATTACACAGTCCTTGTCCAGCTTGGCATATTGCCGCAAATTCCCCGGCAGATTAACCCTGCCCTGCTTGTCCCATACACATTCGGTCGCTCCCGAGAAAAAAAAGCGGCTGAAGGCACGGGCATCCGATTTCATCAGTGAAAGGCTTTTGAGCTTTTGCTCCATGATTCCCCATTCTTCCATGGGATAAACAAAAAGACAGGTGTCGAGGCCGCGGGTTGCCACAAAGGAGGTTCCGAGCATGTCACGGAACTTGGCCGGAATAATGATACGGCCTTTGTCATCAATGCTATGCTGGTATTCCCCCATAAACATGATTATTCCCCACCTCTAACTTCTAATTCCCCACTTTGCCCCACTTTACACCACCTAAGCATAATAGATTCGCCATTAAAAATCAAAAACCTTTTTCACGGGTGAGGTAATTTTTTCTTATTTGTCAAGTCGGCAAGTCAAAATGGTTTCGCCCTCCTGTACAAGAGGCAATTTCAGCTAAAGCGAGGAATGGAAAGATACTTTATAGTGCTCAGCAGCACATACACGTCTTACATTTCAAAAAAAAGTGCCCGAACCATTTACATGGCCGGACACCTTGTATTACGTTCTATAGGTTATGCTTCGAGATTCCAGCTGTCGAGATATTCGACCTGTGCCGGAGTCAGGCTGTCAATGGAAATCCCCAGGCTCTCCAGCTTGTAGCGGGCCACCTGCTCGTCCAGATCGTAAGGAACATTCTCTACTTTAACGCCAATGCTCTTATAGTTGTCATTTACATATTTAAGCGAAAGTGCCTGCAGCGCAAAAGTGGTGTCCATAATCTCAGCCGGATGTCCGTCTGCAGCACCCAGATTCACCAGGCGGCCTTCGGCAAGCAGATACAGCTTGCGGCCGTCTTTCAATTGGTACTCTTCTATATTCTTGCGTACCGTCCGCTGGGATACGGATCTTTCAGATAGTTCAGGTTTATTCACTTCAACGTCAAAATGGCCAGCGTTGCACATAATCGCTCCATCCTTCATCACATCGTAATGCTCTCCGCGGATCACATAACGGTTGCCTGTCACGGTAACGAAGAAATCGCCGCGTTTTGCGGCTTCCAGCATCGGCATCACGTGAAAGCCATCCATGTGGGCTTCGACTGCTTTTATCGCGTCCACTTCAGTAACGATTACGTTGGCACCGAGGCCCTTGGCCCGCATGGCTACGCCTTTACCGCACCAGCCGTAACCAACCACGACGACTGTTTTGCCGGCAACAATCAGGTTCGTAGTGCGGATAATCCCGTCCCAAGCGGACTGGCCGGTACCATAACGGTTATCGAACAAATATTTGCAGTAAGCATCATTGACGGCCACCATCGGGAATTTGAGAATCCCCTGTTTCTGCAATGCTTTTAGCCGGATAATACCGGTAGTGGTCTCTTCTGCGCCACCCCGGATATTCTCCATCAGGTCAGGACGCTCCGAATGCAGCAGTGTAGCAAAATCACCGCCGTCATCAATGATCAAATCCGGCTTACTTTCCAAAGCTTTGATATTCAGAGCCTTGAATTCTTCAGGTGACGGATTATATTTGGCAAATACCGTAATGCCGTCTTCAACCAATGCTGCACATACGTCATCCTGGGTGGATAATGGATTGGAACCGGTAATGGTTACCTCGGCACCGCCCGCTTGAACAACCTTTGCCAGATAAGCTGTTTTGGCTTCCAGGTGAAGCGTGATCGACACTTTCAAACCCTTGAACGGCTGCTCCGCTTCAAACTGCTCCCGGATCCGGTTCAATACCGGCATGTGCTGGCGAACCCAGTCGATTTTAAGATGCCCTTCTGGAGCCAGCGACATATCCGTTACAATACTGTTTTCCTTCGACAATGAACTCATTATGATACCTCCTGAAAGTTTTTGCGGAAAAACCGCTTCTTTGAATAGCTGGTACAGCAAAATCCGCTTCAAAAGCATAAGCCAAAAGTATTGATAGCCTAAGCTCCGTCTTATATATAAATCACGCGGTGGGTTCCGCTGTAATCCACAGGGATCGACATCAGCTCATCCAGCCAGCCCGGGCCGTAACGGTTCAGATAATACATTACATTATATACTCTTTCCTGCAGCTTACCCAGCGGCATAAGAGACAGTTCAATCCGCTCCCACTGGCGGAGCGCAGCTTCATTCTGCTTAGCCATCGCATCCTGGGCTTTGGCCTGAAGGAATGTAATCTGATCCAGAATCTTATCTTTATTGTTGGCACCCAATTTCAGAAGTCCCGCCTGAATGGAACCCAACTGTTCAATCAGCGGCTCGTACATTGCAGTGAATGCAGCCTTCGTATCTTCGAACCGGCGTTCCAGCTCTAGCTCATCCTGAGCGGCGAGCCATTTCTTTCTTTTCTCATCCAAGCCCTGAAGAACATCGCCAAAGACAAGCTGATACTTGTCCATGTGCTTGTGCAGTGTTCCTTCCACGACAGTGAACGACATCCGCGGAATGATTAATGGCATCCGTTCACCCACTACCTCGAACGCAGGCTGCGGAATGGCCCAATAGGCGATTTCACCCTGACCAAGCACCGTCGCCAGTACTGGCAGCACATAATCCTGCATGAGCGGTCTCGTCAGCACATTATTACTAAACCGTTCAGGATGAGTCTCTAGCTGCTCCAGCAATTCTTCACGGGAAAAGGAAACCATACCCTTCCGGTCGGTGAATCTGCCTTCCTCTTTGTGGAGCAACAGGCGTGCACCTTGATGTATATAGAAAAGATTGGCCCCGCCAGCCGTCACAGCAGCCTGAAGCTCATACCCACTATCCGTAATCCTTCCAGCCGCCGTATGATACGCGGATTCCAATTCATCGTTGTGTTCAATCAAAGATTTGAACATTGGGGCTTCGAGCTTACGCAGCTCCGGATCGGCGGAATCCAGCAGAATGAGACCAAATCTGCCGAACAGCGAACCCATCAGCTTCGCAAAAGCTTCACTCATGCTGTATCCCTCAGCCGAAGAGTCGCGGACCACTTCCATAATCTGTGGCTTGAATTCACTTTCCTGCAGCAAGTCATCCAATTGTCCGGTGATTTGCAGCCAGCTTTCTTCCTCTACCTTGATTGCGCTGACAGAAGAACGAAGCTCATCTGCCTTATCCAGCTTAAGTCTGGTGATCTCCCCTGTGCGGTTCAATACATAGGTATGATTGACCTCATCCCAGTCATGATCCTCACCTGCGATCCAAAATAGCGGAACCACAGGCCGTCCGAGCTGCGCTGCCGCTTCCTTTGCGGCCTGAATCGTAGTAATTGCCTTGTAAATCACAAACAACGGACCCGTAAACAAGCCGCTCTGCTGGCCGCCGGTAACGACCAAAGTCCCTTGCTGTTCCAGAAGAGCCAGGGACTCCATCACTGCAGGGTGAGGGTTCAATTTCAGATTATATTGTCGTAAACATTCAGCAATCCCCGCACGGTCAGCGCGGAGCTCTTCAGTGCTGTCCAGCCAGGCTGCACGTTCTGTCCTGCTGTCTACATTACGGAAATCTCCGCCATACAAATGTCCTACCTTTTCATAATGATGTATATAATCGCGGGCTAGTGCCGATCCGCCCGGGAGTGGTTCGGGGTTTACATTCATGTGCAATTGCCTCCTGTTCTACTGTAATGCTATATGTAATCACTGAGTCGGGTAAACTCTTTATGATTGTATCCAAAGTTAGGGGTGGCGTCAAAGAATCCCTCTGTTCATCAAATTTGCAACAAAAGAACAACAACATCCAGCTGCCGTTATTACAATACTCTCATATTTCATGTCCTGTCCAGCAGTCGGCTGCTGACGAAACAATAGGCGAGAGCTGAACGCTCCCGCCTAAAGTATACTTCGCTAAAATATATTACAATAAGACTGCATGTATATTCTCATGCGTATTGCTTGGCTACAAAGTGGCCCTTCGAGACTTCAACCAATTCAAAATCACTGTCATTGGTTTTTTCCCCTGCTGCATAAATGGGGCTACCCAATTCATCATGCAGATGAATACGTTTCTTGTTCGCTTCAACCTCCGGATCCGGTACTGGAATCGCCGACAACAGCGACTTCGTATACGGATGGATAGGATTGGCGTACAGTTCTTCACTCTCTGCCAGCTCAACCATTTTACCCAGGTACATAACAGCTACACGGTCACTGATATGCTTAACCATGGACAGGTCATGCGCGATAAAGAGATACGTAAGTCCAAGGCGGTCCTGCAGTTCTTTCAGCAGGTTGACCACCTGTGCCTGAATGGACACGTCCAGTGCGGAGATCGGCTCATCGCAGACGATGAATTTAGGATTAACCGCCAGTGAACGGGCGATTCCGATACGCTGGCGTTGTCCGCCGGAGAATTCATGTGGATAGCGGGTTGCGTGGTCATGGTTGAGTCCAACCATATCCAGCAGCTCTTCAATCCGTTTTTTGCGCTCCGCACGGCTTCCGGCCATACCATGGATATCCAGTGCCTCACCGATGATATCCGAAACCGTAAAGCGCGGATTCAGCGACGCATACGGATCCTGGAAAATCATTTGCATATCACGGCGCATAGCCTTCATTTTGCCCGGAGGCAATTTGTAGATATCTGTACCGTTGTATTTCACACTGCCAGCAGTGGGTTCGTAAAGACGAAGCACTGTCCGGCCGGCAGTTGTTTTACCACATCCGGATTCCCCTACCATACCCAGGGTTTCGCCTTCGCGAATCGTGAAATTAATATTATCAACAGCCTTAAGAACTTTGCCCTTGCCTACATTAAAATACTTCTTAAGACCTTCAACTTCAATCAGGTTCTTACTCAAACGAACTGCACCTCCTTGGCCATCGAATGCAGATTCCAGCAACGCGCCATGTGCGTTTCACTGAATTCTGTTGCACCGGGATCGATTTGTTCGCAGACATGCATCGCTTCACTGCAGCGCGCTGTGAACGGACAGCCGACCGGCGGTTTGATCAGATCCGGGGGAGTACCGATGATCGGGATCAACGGCTCGCCCTTCTTTTGGTCCAGACGCGGCATCGACCGCAGCAACCCCTTGGTATACGGATGCTGCGGATTTTTAAAGATTTCCCATCTGGTTCCGGTTTCCACTACTTCACCAGCATACATGACGATGACCCGGTCACACATTCCGGCAACAACGCCGAGGTCATGTGTAATCAGTATGATGGAGGTCCCGAGCTTTTGCTGCATATCTTGCATAACTTCCATGATCTGCGCCTGAATCGTTACGTCAAGCGCCGTTGTCGGCTCGTCTGCAATGAGCAGAGCCGGGCGGCAGGCCAGGGCAATAGCGATCATTACACGCTGGCGCATGCCGCCGGAGAATTCGTGGGGATATTGGTTAAAGCGAGCCTCCGCATTTTTGATGCCTACGAGCTTCAGCATCTCGATACCTTGCTCTTTCGCTTCGGCCGCTGACATTTTCTGATGTTTGATCAAAACTTCGGTTATCTGTTTGCCCACCTTGATCGTTGGGTTCAAAGAAGTCATCGGGTCTTGAAAGATCATGCCAATATCTTTGCCGCGAATCGTTTCCATTTGCTTCATGCTTTTGTCCAGCAGATTCTGTCCTTGAAAAATAATCTCGCCCTTCTTCACCCGGGAAGGCGGGGTAGGAATAAGCCGCATAATCGATTGTGCGGTAACACTTTTGCCGCTGCCGGATTCACCGACGATGGCTACTGTTTCACCTTTGCCTACTTCAAAATTCATACCACGGACAGCTTGTACTTCTCCGCCTTTTACAAAAAAGGAAACATGCAGATCCTTGACTTGCAGAATGGGTTCCATCATATTCACCTCCTATTTCTTCAGCTTAGGATCCAGTGCATCACGTAGACCGTCACCAAAAATGTTAAAGGATAGCATGGTCAAGCTGATCAGGATAGCCGGGAACAGGAAGCGCCATGGATAATACATCCAGCCAGTCAGTGAATCACTGATCATCGAACCCAGGGAAGCGATTGGAGCCTGTACACCAAGACCGAGGAAGCTGAGGAATGCTTCAGCAAAAATGGCATTTGGTACGGACAAAGTAATCGTTACAATAATAGGTCCTACCGCATTTGGCAGCAAGTGGCGAAACAAGAGTCTTTTGGAGCCTGCGCCCATGGAACGCGAAGCCAGAACAAACTCACGGTTCTTCAGCTGCATAATCTCCCCGCGCACAATCCAGGACATCGTGATCCAGCCTGTAATAGTCAACGCAACGATAATTGTAAACAGGCTTGGTTCCATTACTACAAGCAGCAAGATAACCACCAGCAGATAAGGAATGGAGTACAACACTTCGGAAATCTTGTTCATGATGTTATCCACACGGCCGCCAAAGAAGCCCATGATTCCACCATAAATAACACCAATCAGCAAGTCAATTGCCGCTGCAGCCAACCCGACAATCAGTGAAATACGTGCTCCGTACCAAGTACGGACAAAAATATCACGGCCAAGATCATCGGTTCCAAACCAGTGTTTGGTTGAAGGAGGCTTATTGGTGCTGAGCAAATCATTAGAGTAGTAGTTGTATTTTGAGAACAACGGACCAATCAGTGCTGCAAGAATAATTAAGGCAAGCACACCCAGAGCAGTCATCGCCATTTTGTTCTGACGAAGCCGTTCCCAGGAATCCTTCCAAGCTGAAAGACTTTCACGTTGAATGACTTCTGCCTGCTTCTCGTCAATACCAATTTTCTGAAAATCTTCTGGTTTCAGGTTCGCATCCAGCGAACTCATATTTTTGTCAGATGCCAATCTTTAGCCCTCCTTTCCTCCAGTTAGTTTGATACGCGGATCTACAAATACATAAGCAATGTCTGTAATGAAGCGGGCCAACATGAGCAGCACACCATAGAAAATAGTGATCCCCATAATTACGGTATAGTCACGGACACCAATCGCTTCCACAAACTGTTTCCCGATACCGCCCACACCAAAAATCTGCTCGATAACCACAGAACCGGTAACGATGTTAGCTGTCATGGGTCCCATATATGTAACGACAGGCAGAATTCCGTTGCGAAGAACGTGACGGCTCAAAATAGCGAACCAGCTTAGGCCTTTAGCCTTAGCCGTCTTGATATAATCTGCATGCAGCACCTCAAGCATGCTTGAACGTGTCAGACGCGCAATAAAGGCTATCGGCTGTGCCGAGAGCGCGGCTACCGGAAGGAAATAATACATAGGGCCCTTAAATCCTGAAACCGGAAACATATGAAACTTATAAGCGAACATATACTGCAGCAGTGACGCGACTACAAAGCTCGGGACTGCAATCCCCAATACCGCCAGTACCATCGCAGCGCTATCAATGAACTTCCGGTGATACAATGCTGCCAGCATACCCAATAATACACCGACAATAACAGACACAATAATCGCAAAAATCCCCAGCTTCAAGGATGATGAAAATGTCTGACCAATCAAATGAGTTACATCCTGGTTCAGACGTTTCATGGAAACACCCAGGTCTCCTTGGGCAACTTCACCCAAATACTTAAAATACTGATGATAGAGCGGCTTGTCCAGACCATACTGTTCGTATAAACGCGCTTTAATTTCCGGCGGAACTTTTTTCTCGGCAGTAAACGGATCTCCCGGAATTGCTTTCATCAGAAAAAAAGTCGCTGAAATAAGTACAAACAGCGATACGATCATATAGAAAAACTTATTGGCAACATAACGAACCATCCCCATCAACACCTCCCTCGACATATTTTTTAGACATACAATTGAATTCTATTCAAAAAACGGCCATTTGTCCATTTTCTATTTTTGTAAGCTTGTGAAAACATTAACAAAAAGCCGTAAATACAAAAAAAAGGGATATATATGGAATTCCACATATATATCCCGAAGTGTACAGCTACCTTCAGACGACTAACTATTTAATTGAATTTCTAAAGTTTGATTCTTAGTGCTCAAGCAGGTAAGCACGAGTGAAGTCAATTGCACCACTGAAGTCAAGAGATACACCTTTGAGGTATTCTTTAGTCAGGGAGTTGTTTGTGTAGTAGTAGATTGGCATCAGGACCATATCGTCCTGGATCAGCATTTTTTCAGCTGCAGCAAAATCTTCTTGGCGTTTAGCCAGGTCAGAGCTTGCTTTTGCGTCAGCAATCAGTTTGTCATATTCAGGATTAGCGTAACCAGTATCATTGTTACCGCCGCCTGTTACCCACATATCCAGGAAGGTCATTGGATCATTGTAATCTGCAGTCCAGCCAGCACGTGCAACTTGGTAGTTCTTGTTTTGACGGTTATCAATAAACACTGCCCATTCTTGGTTCACTGTGTTAACAGTAATACCCAGAGCTTGTTTCCACATATCAGCGATAGCCAGGGCAACTTTCTTGTGGCCTTCACTTGTGTTGTAAGACAGTTCCACTGGAGGCAGTGTAGTCAGACCTTCTTCTTTCAGACCTTCAGCAAGCAATTTTTTGGCTTGTTCAATATCTTCTTTGAAGTAATCGTCTTTAACTGCATTACGGAATTCTCCGTTAGCACCAGCAATACCTGGTGGCACATAACCAAATGCAGGAAGCTGTCCTCCCAATGTTACATTGTCGATAAGAGCTTGACGGTTAATCGACATGGCAAGTGCTTTGCGGATTTTAGCATTGTTGAATGGTTTTTCAGTAACATTGAATTCATAGTAATAAGTAGCTGCAATACCTTTGGAGACAAACTCGTTAGGAAGCTCTTTTTTCACGATAGGAAGCTGTTCTTGCGGGATTTCACCATGAGGTGCACCTGCACGATCAAGTTCTCCGTTTTTATAGCTCAGCAATTCAGTTGCACCACTGTTAACAATGGAGAAATCAATTTTGCTGAGTTTAATGGATGCCGCATCCCAATATTTTTCATTTTTAGTAACTTCGAGAGATTGGCCAGTAGTCCATCCAGTTAATGTGAATGCACCATTTGTAATCATAGTGTCTTTGTTAGTTGCCCATTTCGGATTACCCTCAACAGATTTGTGCACAGGGTAGTACGTATAGAAGGACAGCAATCCAAGGAAGTAAGGTGTTGGTGCTTTCAGCGTAACTTCAAGAGTTTTCGCGTCTACAGCTTTTATGCCTACTTGATTGAAATCTGTAATTTTCTTAGTGTAATATTCTTCTGCATTCTTTAGGTAATACAATTGATATGCATATGGTGCAGTTGGGTTTGTGTTAGGGTCGAGTACGATTTTCCATGCGCGAACGAAGTCAGCTGCTTCTACAGGGTCGCCATTGCTCCATTGAGCATCGCGAAGGTGGAAGGTATATACCAGACCGTCAGGAGAAATGTCCCATTTCTCAGCAATTCCCGGTTCAGCTTGACCAGTTTCCTCATTCATGCGGGTCAAACCTTCATACATAGTTTTCAACAGCGTATTTGCCTGGCTGTCTTGAGCTAGTGCGGGATTAAAAGTAGGTGGTTCTGCAGTCAGGTTGACTCTAAGTGTCTGGTCAGCGGCCAATTTCTCGTCACCAGTTGCAGTGCCTGTGTTCGTGCTGCCTTCATTGCCTGCTGCGTTTGTTGCGGCAGCGTTGTTGCCTTTGTTTGCATTGTTTCCGCCGCAGCCAGCAAGTGCTGTGCCGATAACGAGAACCATTGCAATCATGAGCAATAGACTTTTACTCTTCTTCATCTAGCAGTTCCCCCTAAATAGAATGTGGTATATGGTTTATGATTATACAACCAGTGGTCAAAAAAATCTAGAGCAATATTTTCTGAAAACACTTTTTTTTTAAAACTTAAAAGTTTTGTGACGTTGACGCTTCACCGGAGCAATGGAACATTACATGGCTTGTGATATGTAATGGATAAGGCCTACGACTATAAACAGCACATACATGGTACTCATAAAAAAGAATGAAAGTCTCCAAACTGCCCGAAGTAAACGTTTCCCGTCAACATTTCCCTTTAGGCGATTTTGGGCGCCTCCAATCAGTCCAGCGGATATTAATACAATAAGTAGTATAAGGTAAAACCCGAACCGCGAATTAAAAGTGGTATTGAACAAGGCCGATACGGAAAAAAATAAAAATACAGTAGTAATATCCATAGCCAGTAATAACGTATTTCTTTTTTCTTTTCTGAGGCCAATTCCTATGAAATATACAATCAAAAAAGGAACAACCGGAATAACGCTTAATGAAATGAACGAATTCCGCAGAAATTCCAAACAGCCTCACCTCTCCTTCACATTCATGCCTTCTACCATCCGGCAAATCAAGCGGTGTAAAGGGACCGCAATACCAGCGCTATCCGCCATTGCCACAATACTCCCATTGATCCAGCGTATTTCCGTATCCCTGGACGCTAGAACATCAGCGAGCATAGACGAGATGTTACCTGAAGTTGCCCGGCAAACCTCAAGTATCCCCTCCCACGCATGAGTATCAACCTTGATACCGCAGGCATCATATACGCAGGTTGCCTCCAGATACAGTTCTTTCATTAACTGTATCCGCTCCCCGGAGGCGGTCAACTCGCCATTCTGAATGCGCCAGATCGCTGTAAGCGGGTTAATCACAGCATTGAATAGCAGCTTCCGGTAAATCATGGTATCCACTTCTTTCGACACCAATGCCCTGAATCCTGCTGCTGTGAGAGCATGTGTCAAACTAATTGCCGCGGTGTCATCCTCCTCTAAGGTGTCTTTTGGAACATTTGAGGTTTTGTTTCCTCGCTTCCCTATAAATGTTTCCCCATACCCCGTATGACTAATCTCTGTTAATGTCTTCCTCTTGGCCGCTTCAGTAGTCACTGCAGCCCAGACTGAAGCCTCCGGCAAAAGCTCCTGAAGAAGTTCAAGATGTCCATTACCGTTCTGAAAGCAAACCACATGGAGTCTAATATGCCGAAGAGGCGCCAGAGTCTCTGGTAGCGTAGCGTGAAACGCATTCTGCTTGAGCATAATGGCTATCCATTCACCCGGTTGCCGGAGGATCGTTTCTGAGAACCTGCTTATTGGTCCTGCTTGAAAGCTTGTGCCCGGAAAGTGCTGGCTAGCCTTCCCGTCTTCGTAACTTATGGTTATTCCAGACCGGGTTAACTCCCCCGCTTGTTCCTCGCTCCGGCACCACACTCTAACTTCTGCGCCAGAGAGAATCAGCTTTCCGGCAAGCAGAAGACCGAGTGAGCCTGCACCGATAATATCCATTTTCATGCCGACACCCGCCATCTTGTACACATTTTTCCTCATTATATCCTTTCTCCAGTAAAAGAAAAACAGTCACTATCTATACAAAAAACCCGCAAATGCTGGCGGTAAGCCGCTGCATGCGGGATTTGAAGAAGCATAATTCGTTTATTCAATCCGTTCCAAATTACCGTTGGCATCCATTTTGAATCTTGTCTTCATTTCCTCTTCTTCTTCATTAAGAAAAGCAAGTCGCCGCGCCCGGTCCATGATCTGAATTAACGCTTTGTAATCATCATTGACTACGCGATAGTCACTTTGGGCCAGATTGACCTCTTTGGACAATCTTTCATTTTCCACCCTCAGCTCAGTTAATTCATCTTCTTTCTCGCGCAAATCCCTCTCAAGCATTTTCAACTGGCGGCCGGCTTCCTGAAAACTGCCCTTCCACTGTCTTAAGAAGCGGATAACAGCGTCAATGGACAAAGTGTTCTCGCCTAGTCCCTCGCTGCGGCTGTACTCCTCTTCCATGTTTCCGAGAATAAGCCCCGCTACCTGTGCGCCTCTAGCGGAGGGCTGCTTTTTCAAATAGCTCCGCTTTTGGCGTTGGCTCTTGGCAATTCCAATTGCATCTTCATAGCTCTTGCGAACACAGCTGTTCCAGCGAAATCCGCATGCCGCCGAGGTTCTGCCGATTTTTTCACCCACCTCTTCAAAAGCAGCAAGCTGTGTGCTGCCTTCCCGGATATGACGCAGCGTTATTTCGGCCAATATCAAATCATCTTCCACGCTCCAAGCATCCTGTCTAACGGCTGTCATAAAGCCTAACCCTCCTAACAACATCATGAAATAACCATCTTCATAACCGGCAGCTCCGCCGGATAGTGAATAGGATAAAAGCTGCTTACTCCATTTCTATGCCTCTATTAGAGTTCATAGAATCTATTTGATACTAAATTGTATTTCCATTTTGGCTAAACCTCATACTTGCTATGCTATAAATTCTCTACTTTCAAAATAAAACGCCGTGTCTATAACAAAAATCATAATAATTCCAAAAAAACAGCTTTTTTTTAATGAATTCGTTTACACCATTTATTCCAGCCGTTATAATATAGCTACAAAGAAGAAATTGCCGGATACATACAGGAGGGGGATGTTCTCTTGGACCGCATGTTTCGTGTCTTGGGTTTTTTTACGCTTGTTATTGGACTCATGGCTTTTGCCGGGAATTTAACGGAGATGGCTCTGCTGTTCTTTCTGCAAACCGCTTTTTTCGTGATCCTCGGATATATGAAGTTTACAGAAAAAGTCTATATTCTGCTTTTTTGGGGATATATGATTCTGACATTTACCGGCTTCAGTTACTGGACGATCTTCGAAATGGGTCTGCCGCTGTAAGTTTTTCTAAGTTTATAGAAACGGAGGCTATTCCTTCTTCTGAGGAGCGCTTCCGTTTTTTTGTGCATTCATAGTAGGTCTTGGAAAGAAAAGAGGGTATGATATTTTAGCAGGGCTAATCATATTATTAGTACATACATATTCTGATCTCTTTTAAGGTGGTGGAGTGGTGCGATCCTGCAATAATCGAAGCCGTTATACTTGTGTTCTTCTCATCCTTCTCTGCTTTACTGTGCTGCCGCTGACGCCCCCAGACTTTTTAAGTGCAGATCCGGGTACGAGTCTATCCTCTAGCTCTCCTCCTGTCATGCCTGATAATGAGGTCACCCGCAAGCTGCTGGAACAGACGTTATCCTCGGCAGAAATTGAGCAGGAGATATCACGGATCACCACTGAGCAACAGGCTCTTGAGGAAAAAACATCGCTACTGGAAAAAAGGGCAGCTTCTCAGCAAAGTGCAATTCAGAATCAGCGGGAGCAGGCTGGCGCTATCATACGTTCTTATTATATGGGAGAGAGAGATGGACTCCTGACTGCAGTACTTTCGGCTAAAAGCATCGGCAGATTACTGGCCTTGTATGATTATTATGAAATCATTATTGGAAGAGACCGAGACATTCTGTCGCAATATGAGGTGGATTATAAAAAGTTAAAAGCAACGCTTTCCGCGGCACAGCGCAGTTCAGAAGAGCTTGCGACGCTCAAAACAGCTTTGGTGCAGCAGAAGGATCGGATCGAGGCATTACATGAAGATATTAATAAAGGCATTCAGTCCAGCAGTGATCCGGCCAGCATGAGCGCCTTATTGGAGGAATTCACGAAATATTGGGAAAACATTGGGGTTCACGAAGTCAAAACCTATTTCAAAGCTTTGTCCTCTGCCATGAAGCATCTGCCAGAGTTCGTTCAGAGTCATGATGGGCTCATGACCCGTAAAGGTATGATCTACAATTTGGCTCTAAAGGAAGAGGATCTAAATGAATTCCTCTTGTCGCAGAATGAATTGTTCAAGGATTTTGCCTTCCATTTCAATGATAATGAAATAACGGCTTCCGGTAAAAGTGGCAGATTATCACTGACGCTGACCGGCCATTACACCATTCAGGAGGAACCGGTCAACGGATTGATATTCCATGTCGATCATGTATTATTTAATGGCCTTGAGTTGCCCGATACTACGCGCAAGACTTTGGAGGAAGAATTTGACCTGGGTTTCTATCCGGAAAAAATCGTCTCTTTTCTCCGTGCAACTGAAGTGAGCAGCCGGGACGGTGTGCTACATGTGAAGCTCTCCCTCTCATTCTGAGGCCTGTGCGGCCGCGGCTGCATATCCCGCCGGATCAAGCTTTCCTGTCAGCAGTTGTGTTACTGCCAGCGACAATGCTGTCCAACCGCCTGTTGATTCACTCTCAAGTTTTGTTTCGTCTGCAAGCAGCAGCCGGGTGTCAAAAGGAAGCTTCACGCTCTCCGGCAACCCTGTACGGTATAGCTCATCGAGTGCAGGGAGCCGCCCCGTATTCTCCAGCCAATCGAGCTGTTCTGTGCTGGATGTGACATAGGACAGCCAATTGACAGCTGCCTCCGGATTACCGGATTGTGCGGGGAGTGCGAAGAAGCGGCTGTAGATCGCCTCATACCCTGACCCGCTACTGGCGGTAAGCGGCGCTTCAGCGGACAGTGTAGAGTTCCCGTGCTTCTGCCATTCCGAGAGCGGAAGCGCAGCAACTGCAAGCTTACCATCCTGAAGCATATCCCAGAGGTCTGTGTTCGTACGGCTGGTGAGAAAGAAATAATTGCCTGCATATTGTGTCCATTCCAGCAGAGCTGGACTGATCGATTCCAGGTTTCCGCCCATGCTCTCCAGAACTGCCGAATAGCCGTAGGGGTTACGCGTATCCATTGCCAGCAGGTAGCGTTGCTTATTTGGCTGTTCACGAATTACTTTAAGCAGCTCATTCCACTGCTCCAGACTTCTGGGCAACCCTGTAATTCCCAGTTCCGCGAGCCGCTTCGGCGAATATACAAGTACGTAGGGGTCAATATCAAGGGGAACTCCCCAATCGTAACCATTCCATTGCATTTGCGGAATCAGGGTGGTCAGCGGTGCACTTCCCGGAACACTCTGGTAAATATCTACCGGCAGCAAATAGCCTTGTGTCGCCAAGTCCGTGATGCTGCGGCCGTCGGTCATAATAATATCCGGACTCCGGCCAATCGTCAGATCCTGCTGCAGAATCTCATCAGCTTCAGCGCTGTCAACATTGCTTAAGATTACCCGGGTACCGCTCGACAAGCTATAGTTATTGCTGATCCGTTCCAGTTCATTAAATTCCTCTTTGCTCATGGACACCCGGATGCTCAAGCTTTCAACATTGTCTTTATCGCCAGATTCGGAATGCTCTGATGGGTTAAGCGGCTGCTTCAGCGGATAGGTATCATCACTGGTGTCCAGCTCCATGCTGGGGGACAGGCTTGTCAGCGATAGCAATAATATAGCAAACAACAGCCAGTAGTTTCTCCTTCTCAGCACGATTCATTCTCCTCCCGCCTATAACTCGTCCCCCCTATTTTACCAGATGATTCTCCGCTTGTCTGCGGGTTTGAAAACGTTCTCTTTCTATTATATAGGTGTGAACGGCGAGGACCAAAACTTTGCGGCATTTGGTCATTCCGAGAAAGATTTGGACTTCCGATCGCTGTTATCCTCAGATTTCCTGATTTGAATTACCGCCGCTGCGGTAGAAATTCGAGGATAAAGGCGAACGCTGCCGCTTCTCCAGTTCCAAACTTCCTCTCCATTCTTTGCCACAAAAAAATTTATCCCCCGCCGTTCCTTTGGGGGGGGCAATGACAAACAGCCGGAAATGATCTCCCGGCTGTTTGCTGTAAATTGCAGCCCTGCTGCGGCTGGACTGATGAATGAGAACTAATTAGGCAGGAATAGCTCGAAACATCAAAGAAGGTCGGCAGCCAACTGGGCCAGGTGTGAACGCTCGCCCTTTTCAAGGGTAATATGTCCGCTGATCCCCTGTTGCTTGAACTTCTCCACGATATAGCTGAGTCCGTTGCTTGCAGCATCCAGATAAGGATGATCAATCTGCTCGGGGTCACCCATAAGGATGACTTTACTGCCTTCTCCCGCTCGGGAGACGATGGTCTTCACTTCGTGGCGGGATAAGTTTTGTGCCTCATCAATGATAATGAATTGAGACGGGATCGAACGTCCGCGAATATAGGTGAGGGCCTCCACTTGAATACTGCCGAGACCCATCAAAATTTTATCGATATCACCGGACTTCTTTGTATCGAACAAAAATTCCAGATTATCATAAATCGGCTGCATCCATGGACGCAGCTTTTCGTCTTTCTCGCCGGGAAGGTACCCGATATCCTTACCCATTGGCACCACCGGACGGGCAATCAGCAGCTTCTTGTACTTATGCTCATCTTCTACTTTGAACAGTCCGGCAGCCAGAGCCAGTAACGTTTTCCCTGTTCCCGCTTTACCGGTGATAGTGACTAACGGGATATCGTCATTGAGCAGCAGCTCCAGTGCCATCCGTTGTTGAGCATTGCGCGCACTGATTCCCCATACCGCATCATTTCCTAGATAAAGCGGCTCCAGACGGGACGCATCGCTGTTGACTTTAAGCAGAGCCGATTTGCCGGTGCCAATCTCATCCTTTAAAATAACAAATTCATGCGGGTACAACGGATAAGACAAGGATAATTGTTTGATAGACAAGGAACGGTGGCTGTAATATTCATCGATAAGCGAAGGATGGACCATCAGCGATTGATAGCCGGAATACAGCTCATTCAGATCACCCGTACGGTCGGATAAATAATCCTCCGGTGTTATGCCAAGCACATCCGCCTTGATGCGGACGAGCACATCTTTACTCACGAGCACCACAGGACTTGGTTCAGCCTTTTCATTCTCCTCATGGAGATAATTAAGCGCGACAGCCAATATCCGGTTATCATTGGAGACTTCACCGAACATTTCTTGTACTTTTACGAAGCTGCGGTGGTTAAGCTCTACCTTCAGCGTGCCTCCATGCTCCAGTACCACACCGCTATGCAAGTGGCCGAGTTCACGAAGTCCGTCTAATAAGCGCGACACGGTGCGGGCGTTGCGGCCGATTTCATCGGCATTGCGCTTCTTGGAGTCGATTTCTTCCAGGACTACTGCCGGAATGACAACTTCATGCTCCTTGAAAGCAAAAATCGAATTGGGGTCGTGCAAAAGCACGTTGGTGTCTAGTACAAATATCTTTTTCATGTTATCCCCTCCACAGCGCCTGGTTTGATTGGTCATACATAACTCTATTCAGCGAGGGTAAGCTAAGGTAAAGACCTGATCTTTCGCTGAAAGGAGTACGCATATGAGAAAATCAATGTGTCTGTTGCTGGTACTGCTGCTGCTGACAAGCTGCGGTATCGCTAATAAAGAGTCATCACCCTCTCCTCAGGATAAACAATCGGCAAAATCATTAAGCAGCCAGGGGAACCAGGGAGTGCAAAATTTATCGGGTGAAGGAGCCACTGCCGCCCCCATACCTTATTCACAGCCCGGACAACCTTCTGACGGCAGAGGTGAAAGTGATGTTGTACTCAAAGACCATTTTGAGCGGCTTGCCAAAAGAGTTCCCGGTGTAAAAGGCGCTCACTGCGTCGTTATGAACAATGTCGCTGTTGTCGGTATTGATGTTGATGGATCTCTTACCCGGTCCCGAGTCGGAAGCATTAAATATTCTGTGGCAGAAGCCATCCGCAAGGACCCTAGAAGCAAGGATCCAAGAAGTGTAAAAGCATTCGTCACCGCTGACATGGATATATCCAGCAGACTTGCCGAAATGGGCAAACACATCAGCAAGGGACATCCGGTGTCTGGTTTCGCCTCTGAGATGGCAGACATTATCGGACGTATTATCCCGCAGCTTCCGAAAGATACCAAGCCCAAAGGCAATCAATAGAAGCTGTCTTGGTTCAAAGAATTGGACAAAAAAAGCCTAGTGACTTGATCACTGGGCTTTTTGCATGGCGGCAAACACCTGTCCGTCCAGCTTATCAGCCGCACGCGCATCGTATACCTTCGCATATTTTGGTGCGGATTCCAATTGTGCGCCATAGAAAAGCGCATTGCGAACCGCTTCAATTTCAACATCAAAACAGCACATCTTGAACGGAACATCGGACAGCGGATCCTGCCTGACGGAAGCACGACCGTTAATAGCATGAACGGTACCCTCGCCAAAGACCGTGATGGTGACCATCGGATTTACCTTCATGTTGTTCACAAGTCTGGAACGGTGGTCGACAGCCAGACGCACAATAGAAGGGCTAACTGCATAGATCCAGGAAATCGCGGTGGACGTTGGTCCGCCAGTTTCCGCATCCACAGTGTTCAGTAGAACAAAAGTTTCCGACTGCAGCATGGTAAGCAATGTTTCATTTAGCTGTGCAACGGCTTCGGACATAAGTACAGGCCCCCTATGCAGCTTGGATGCATTCAATTTATTATATTATAGCACATGCCCGAACTTGCATTCAATTTTGAGATGTTGGTGCAATGCCGGCAATGCGGTCTTGAAGACTTTTCTTGGCTGCGTCCAGCTCTTCATCGTTAATATATACATACGGGCTGCGCCACGTTCCGGTTACCGGTTTGAATTCAATGTTCTCCTTGGAAATCTTCCAATAGGTAGTAATCATATTCTTGATCTGTTCATTCTCAATATCAGTCTTCATATTGTCATCCACAGCGTCGAGCACCTTTCCGATCTTCAGAACACCGCCCAGTGACTGCATCTGTCCAACCAATGAATGCAGAACTTCGTTCTGGCGTTTGTTGCGGTCAAAATCATCTGAAGCCTTGGTCTTTGGGCTGCAGTTCGACTTGCGGTAGCGCACGTAATCGAGCGCATCATCGCCGTTCAGCTTTGCCGGCCCCTTCTTCAGGTCGATATCCGTACCATCTACACTATCCGTGTAACACATATTTTCACTAATATTGACATCCACTCCGTCCAGCTCATCCACAACATCACGGAAGCCCTGGAAATCAAGGACGGTCACATAATCCACATCAACATCAAGGTATTTGCCCATCATGGTCTTCATCTCATCTTCAGCAAGAATACCTGAGGTCTTCTCCTTGCTTTTGAACCGGGCATAAAATTCATTAATCTTGGTCTTCTTGTACCCGCTAAGCTCCACATAAGTATCCCGGGGAAGCGAGACTACTGTAGCGGACTGTGTTTTGGGGTTAAGCGACACGACCATAATCACATCGGTCAGATTGGAAGGATGCTTCGGCCGATTGTCTGTCCCCAGCAGCAGCATTGTGATGGGCTTCTCTGAGGCGGAATGTCCCGCCTTTACTGGCTGGTCTACACCGAAGCTGCCTTGGTCAAACTTCCAATACAGAAAGCCGCCATATCCCAGAACAGCGAGAATGACAATGATTAGAATAACCAAAAGCATTCTTCCCATCCTCGCCAATGCTCCGCGTTTCTTAACATTTTTCTTTGGCACGGGTCTAACCGTGCTGTTCGGCTGCGGTCTGCCGCTTCTCTGATTCCCGCTCGATCTTGGAGGCAAACTGCCTTTATTTGTACTCATAATGGAATAAGGTCCTTTTCATATCAACTGGTATTCGATTGCTCACTCTTTCAATTAGACGAATTCAAGCGGCAAAAGTTGCGATTACTGTCGTTTGCCCGCTGCTGCCGCCTTACGTCTCTGCCGGGCCTCAACCATGTAGCGGACCCGCACAAGCAGCATAAGCCCTACAGCCACCAGCAGGCACTGGATAATGGGCAGCTTGTCGTGCTGGAAGATGAGCAACATGCCCGAGCCCACCGCCATCATCAGGTATAACACAATTTCCTTGCCGATTGGCAGCTTCTGATTCACGCGGAAAACGCGGTTGTACACATAAGTCAGTAAAATAAAGATGACAATGTAAGCGACAATAGGATGCTCAGCGAACCAGATCTGCAAAGCTCGTCACTCCCTCCGGGAATAAGTTCGCTTACATTATAACATTCAACACGCTTTTATACCGCAAGAATCCTAAGAATTTGAGGGAATTAAAATCGGCTTATTTAAATCAAAAACCGCCGGAATGATCCGGCGGCTTAAATGAAGAACGGAATGCTGTACTGTGGCAGAGCAAACAACCATTCGTTCAGAACAACTTAGGCTTGGCTGGCTTGCGCCGCTTTGCGCTGTTTTTCCACACGTTCGCGTTCGCCCTTATTCAGGATCTTTTTGCGCAAACGGACAGATTTTGGTGTGATTTCGCAATATTCATCATCGTTCAGGTACTCAAGCGCACCTTCCAGTGAGAACAGGCGAGGGGTCTTCATCTTCACCGTTTCATCCTTCGTTGCCGAACGAACGTTGGTCAACTGCTTTTCTTTGCAGATGTTAACGATGATATCGTTATCGCGGGTATGCTCCCCTACGATCATGCCTTCATAAATTTCAGTACCTGGTTCCAGGAAGAGAATACCACGGTCCTCAACGCCCATCATGCCGTAAAGAGTAGTGTTTCCAGTCTCACTGGATACAAGTACCCCTTGATGACGTCCGCCAACCTGGCCGCCAATCAGTGGAGCGTAGCTGTCAAAGGCATGGTTCATTACACCATAGCCGCGTGTCAGCGTCAGGAAGTACGTATTATAGCCGATCAATCCGCGTGCAGGAATCAGGAATTCCAGACGAACCTGTCCGGTACCGTGATTGATCATGTTGACCATTTCCGCTTTGCGAGTACCCAGACTCTCCATAACGGCTCCCATACTTTCTTCAGGAATATCAATCATCAGACGCTCAAGCGGCTCCATTTTGGCACCGTCGATTTCCTTGACAATAACCTCAGGTTTGGATACCTGCATTTCATAACCTTCACGACGCATATTCTCAATCAGGATCCCCAGGTGAAGCTCACCGCGTCCGGAAACGATAAATGCATCCGGGCTGTCAGTTTCCATCACGCGCAAACTCACATCGGTTTCAAGCTCTTTGAAGAGCCGCTCACGCAGCTTACGGGAAGTCACCCATTTACCTTCTCTACCCGCAAAAGGACTGTTGTTCACGAGGAACGTCATTTGCATGGTTGGTTCATCAATCTTCAGGACAGGCAGCGCTTCAGGGTTCGCCGGATCGGCAATCGTCTCACCGATGTTAATATCCTTGATACCGGCAATGGCCACGATGTCGCCAGCGCCCGCTTCTTCTGTTTCTACACGCTTAAGACCCTGGAAGCCGAACAGCTTCTCGATACGGGCTGTTTTGCTCTTGCCGTCACGCATGATGACAGTAACGGATTGGCCTTGCTTAATTATGCCACGGTTCACGCGTCCGATAGCAATACGTCCCAGATATTCATTGTAGTCCATCAATGTTACAAGGAACTGCAGTGGTTCTTCAATTTTTTCAGTTGGAGCCGGGATATGCTGGGTAATGGTTTCGTACAGTGCAAGCATCGTTTCATCCTGCTTCTCAGGATCCATGCTGGACGTACCGTTAATTGCGGAAGCATAAACAACCGGGAACTCCAATTGGTCGTCACTGGCTTCAAGCTCAATAAACAGATCCAGGACTTCATCAATAACTTCCTTCGGACGTGCAGCCGGACGGTCAATCTTGTTCACGACAACGATAGGTGTCAGGTGCTGCTCCAACGCCTTACGCAGAACGAATTTCGTTTGCGGCATGCAGCCTTCATACGCATCGACAACCAGTAGTACACCGTCAACCATCTTCATGATGCGTTCTACTTCACCGCCGAAGTCGGCGTGTCCAGGGGTATCTACGATGTTGATCAGGAACTCTTTATAGGTAATTGCTGTATTTTTGGCTAGGATGGTAATTCCGCGTTCCCGCTCCAGATCGTTCGAGTCCATGGCCCGTTCTTGCAGGTGCTCGTGAGCGCTGAAAATTCCTGATTGCTGCAGAAGCTGATCGACGAGTGTTGTTTTGCCATGGTCAACGTGGGCAATGATCGCAATATTGCGGATATCTTTTCTTGAATGCATGATTTGTATCCAAATCCTCTCATTTATCAAATTAAAAATGTTTAAATTTATAGCTTGTCGCGGCAGTCTCACAAAAGAAGCGCCAGGCAGAAAGCCGACGCTTCAACATATCCTTAATATTATAGTGAAAGTACTATGAAAAGCAAGTCTTTTTATGAAAAAACGGTTTCCAACTCCGTTTAATTTTGCTAAAGTTGCATTCGGGCAATTTCCCCGTTCCTTCTTTGATCTAGTTTCGCGGAATATAGCTGTTTTACCAGCCTCCGTTCCACTTTTTACGGCCCCCCGGTTTGCCCCGTCCAAAGATCAGCCAGGCACCTGCTGCAATCAGAATAGCTCCGAGCAAATAGAGTGCTCCCGTTCCCAGCATGCTGAAGATCAACAGTACAAGACTGAGCAGTCCCAGAAGGACAGCTGTAGTCGTAAGTCCGCCGTTTCGTCCCGGTGAATAGAGCGAATACTCATACAGTCCGACAGCAATGCCTAGCAGCAGCAACGGCCACAGATGAGACATCAGTCCCCAGCCCCAGGTATTGCAGAAACCCAGCAGCAAACCGTATACGGTCAATATCCCAGCGGGCAGCAGCACGGATGCGGGAGCCCGGCGGCTGAAGAAAAGCACATGCAGGAACAGGCCGGGAACCAGAATCACGAGTGGCCACAGAGCACGCCCGAGAAAGCCGAACACCCCCAGCTTTCCGAACAGTATCACTATGCCGGCAACGAATATAAATATACCCAGTTTCGCGTCATTTTTGGAAGACATTTTCCACCCGTCCCTTCAAGACTTCATGTCTCTTCACTCAGACCCGCCACTGCGACACACAAGCATGTGACAGGATTCCCTTTATATTTTATCTGAAAAATAAATAAAACACCATCATTCTTCTTGTTATTGGTTCCCATGCTAAGAAGAAACGACTTCACCGTCCTCTGAAAGAGGCTTGCAGCCGTTTCTCCAAAAAATATAAGGATAATTTATAGCGTGAAACATATAAATTCTTATATTTCAAAAAGACCGGGCCAAAGCTGTTGTACAGCTCTGACTCAGCCTAGGGATCCTTTTCAGAGTTCTACTTTACCGATAAGGTGCCGCGCTTGAACAAGCCCGATACCACCACAATGATTCCGAGCAGCAGCGGCAGCATCGAGTGGATCGACGGCAGCAGGAAGGAAATCACCGCACCAAATTTGGCATCCTGAAGCAGCATATCTCCCGCCGTATATGCAAGAATATATGCCCCAATGTAGATTAGTACTGGGAAACGATGCAGCCAGCCCACAATGATTCCGCTGCCCCAGACTACAATCGGAATGCTTAAAGCGATACCGATCACAATCAGCGCAAGATCCCCCTTCGCCACGCCTGCAATGGCCAGCACATTGTCCAGACTCATAATAAAGTCAGCGAGCAGAATGGTGCGGACGGATTTCCATATGGTAGAGCTCTCTTCTACCCGGACATCCTCTTCCTCCTCCAGCAGCAGCTTGAACGCGATCCACAGCAGCAATATCCCCCCGCCGGCCTCGATATAAGGAATCTTCAGCAGCAGTACTGCGGCAAACGTCAGCAGGCAACGCAGCACAACTGCACCGGCAGCCCCCCACCAAACCGCCAGCTTGCGGTGCTGCTCCGGCAAATTTTTGCTGGCCATTGCGATAACCATTGCATTATCTCCGCTCAGCACGAGATTGATCATCAGTATTTCACCAAGCAGCAATAAAGAATCCATTTGACTTCAGCCTCCCCGAACTGCATGTATTTACATGTATGTCCAAGCCGGGCAAGCTATGCTTCTTGGGCAGGCTTTTTTGCAAGGTACGAATGTCCGGGGTTTTTATAGCGTATACAACACTATACGGTTCAGGGCAACTTCCAAAATGCATACACATACTCAGGATGAACGTTTTGTACGAAGCTGATCCAAAAAGTAATTCTAACAAAACACTAGGAGTGACACGCTCTTGAACACATCCGTTTGGGATTTCATTTTGCCGCTGCTCAATATTATCTTTCTGGATCTGATTCTGGCCGGTGACAATGCCATAGTCATTGGTCTCGCTGCACGGAATTTACAGGGAAAAACACAGAAAAAAGCGATCTTGCTGGGTACAGGCGGAGCTGTAGCACTACGGATTATCGCCACTATTCTGGTAGTTTGGCTGCTTAAGATTCCCTGGCTGCTGCTGTTCGGGGGTCTTCTGCTCATTCTGATTGCTTATAAGCTGCTGACCGGAGATAACGGGGGGCCCAATATTCAGGCCGGGGGGACACTTTGGTCGGCGGTCCGGACGATCATTATTGCGGATGCTGCCATGGGTCTGGACAATATGATCGCCATCGCGGGGGCTGCCAATCATAATATAGTGCTGGTTGTGCTGGGATTGCTGATCAGTGTTCCAATTGTCGTCTGGGGCAGCACCCTATTCATTAAGCTGATGGGGCGCTATCCCTGGATCATTTATATCGGCGCTGCCGTACTTGGACTGACGGCCTCAAGCATGATTACCGAAGAGCAGCGGATCGGTCCATTTGTTGAGGAGCATCCGCTGCTGCGTGTTCTTTTTATTCTGCTGGTGATTACAGGGATCCTAGCAGCCGGACACTGGAAGCGAGTTCGGGATCACCGGAAATCTGTACATGGCGGACCGGCTGTCTAAGGAATTCCCAACCCGTCACAGGATAACACCGAATGAATAAAGGAGTGCACCATTGACCATAAGGTCTGGTAGCACTCCTTCTTTTAGACTAGAACCATTCCTCTTGAAGCCCAGCCTCCGCCGGGACCATATCCCTTGGCTTTTCATCCCCGTAAGGAGTAATGGTGACGGTCTCTGTGCCGGTGACTGCGGCATCCAGGAGGCTACTATAACCCGGAAGGGTAGCTTCAATTTTATCCACGATCCGCAGGTTAGGATTAGTCGTCGGCGATTTGGGGACAAACAGTGTGCAGCAATCCTCGTAGGGGAGGATAGAGAGTTCATAGGTACCAATGGTTTTGGAAATGTCCACAATTTCGCTCTTGTCCATCATCACGAGAGGACGCAGCAACGGAAGCGGGGTCGCACGGCCGATTACATTCATGCTGGAAAGCGTCTGGCTGGCAACTTGTCCGAGGCTTTCTCCTGTAACGAGAGCCAGTGCCCCCTCCTGCTCAGCCAAACGCGATGCAATCTTCAGCATGGCCCTACGCATCAACGTAACGATTAGATTATCCTGTCCGATACCGGTAAAAGAGGTCTGCACCTCCGTAAATGGAACAAGATGCAGCTTAATGACACCCGCATATCTTGACAGCACCCGCGTCAGATCTACGACTTTTTGCCTGGCTAGCTCGCTGGTATAGGGAAAGCTGTAGAAATGGACACATTCGATTTCGAGTCCCCGACGCATGGAGGACCAGCCGGCGACAGGACTGTCAATACCGCCAGACAGCAGCAGCATGGCTTTGCCATTGGTGCCCAGAGGGAAGCCTCCCACACAGGCAATATTTTCACAGAAAATAAACGTATGGCCTTCCCGGATTTCAATTCTCAGCTCCATCTGCGGTGACTTCACATCCACAAGCAGACCCGGATAGCCTTGTAGCAGCGGTGTTGAAATAAGCTTATTCATTTCTATTGAACCATAAGGGAATTCCTTCCACACCCGCCGTGCATTCACCTTAAAGGTCGTGCCGGCTGGTGGAGCTGTAATCTGCAAAAAGGTCCGGCTGACGGATAATATATCCTCAAATTCCGATTGTGAAACTTTGACTGGACTGATGGAAGCAATACCAAAAACGTTGCGCAGCACAGCGATCAGTTCCTCTGCAGGTTCTCCGTTCAACTGAACGTAAATGCGTCCGAATTCCTTGCTTAAACTGACCTTGGGAAAGGGTTTGACCATCTCCTGCACATGGCGTAACACTGTTTTCTCAAACCGCGAGCGGTTTTTCCCTTTTAAAGTAAACTCTCCGAACCGCAGCATCAACATATCCGCATACTCGCTACTTCTTACTATCCCTGCCCTGGGTTCAACCGCGTATCCATTCTCTATCTCTTTCATGTATTACTTCATGCCTCCTTCAGCTTTCTTCAATGACTGTACCGCAGCCAGCAGCGCTTGTTCAAGCTTGTCAACATCAGCTTCCGTATGGCTATCCCCAAGGCTGATCCGGATACCGCCAAGTGCCGCCGGGACATCTCGGCCCATCGACAGCAAGATCCGGCTCGGTTCGGCAAGACGCGAAGAGCAGGCTGAACGGGTCGAGACGGTCATCCCCAGCTCCTCTAGCTTTCGGGCGAGAACCTCTCCCTTCATGCCCGGATAGGAGAAATGGACAATATGAGGGG
Source organism: Paenibacillus sp. P3E (assembly GCF_001909045.1). NCBI lineage: Bacteria > Bacillati > Bacillota > Bacilli > Caryophanales > Paenibacillaceae > Paenibacillus > Paenibacillus sp. P3E. The sequence continues at coordinate 76,178 of NZ_LVWH01000209.1, forward strand.
CACCGTCCTCTCTGCTGTTCAGAATTAGCTCGGGTATACCTGAGATAAAATGCAGCAGCCGGTTACGAAGCGGAATCAGCCGTCTGCTGAGCTCCTCCCGCTTCTCACCGCTTATTCGCACAGCCTTGGCTGAAGCCACAATCCCCGCTACATTCTCTGTTCCGGCACGGTTCCCATTCTCATGAGAGCCTCCCGTCAGGAGCGGAAACAGCGTTAACCCTTCTCTGGCAACCAGGATACCTGTACCGCGTGGTCCGCGAATTTTATGCGGGGACAAGCTGTACAGATCAGCCTGCCACTCCTTCAGCTGAGTTTCAAGCTTACCGTATCCCTGCACCCCGTCAACATGGAACAAGGTCCGCCGATTCATAGCTTTGATTCCCTCGCCAATCTCCCGCAGCGGCTGCACTGTTCCAATCTCATTGTTGACATGCATGACACTGACAAGCACCGTATCCAGGCGGACAGCAGCGGAAACAGCTGCCGGATCCACGATTCCCGAGCTTTTTGGCGCGACAAAAGTAACCTCCCATCCTAGACCTTGCAGCTGCAGGCAGCTCTCAAACACGGAAGGGTGTTCCAACTGTGTTGTTACGATATGACGCCCCCTGCCCTGATACTGCAGGGCAGCACCTTTTATAGCCAGGTTATTGCTCTCGGTTGCTCCCGAGGTAAATAGTATTTCATTCGGCTGTACGCCAAGTGAAGCTGCACACACTTCCCGCGCACGGGTGATAAGCCGCTCTGCTTCCACCCCTGCGCGGTGCAGGGAAGAGGGGTTGGCATAATGCAGCCTCATGATTTGTTCTACGGTCTGCACCACCTCATCGTAAGGAGGTGCAGCAGCTGCGTAATCCCAATAAAGCATATATTGAAGGTCTCCTTTGTGTCTTTCTTGGCAGCGTGCAGGAATCTCCTGCAACCCATCTAGGGCGAAAAAGGATCAAACGGTCCTTTGCCACCACTGTGGTCTAAGGGTAACCCGTTTGATCCTTTTTATTATACCGCGTATTTCGCGCGGGCGCGTTCTATTTTGGTGATATAAGCCTGGGTTTCCTTTGGAAGCTGCGACAGATTGGCCAACAGCTCCAGGTCATTGTTAACACCCAGCTTGTTCACACGACCCGGACCGGCATTATAAGCGGCAAGCGCCATGTTCTCCTGCCCGTTATACCGTTTCAATTGATAGGATAAATAGCGTACCCCACCGTCGATGCTCTGAGCCGGGTCAAAAGGATCTGATACACCCAGTCCGTTTGCCGTTCCATCCATTAGCTGCATCAGCCCTTTGGCTCCGGCTGAAGATACAACATGAGGATTAAAAGAGGATTCTGTATCAATAACCGCTTTGATCAGATCAACAGGAACGCCGTATTTCGCACTCGCGGTTTGAATCAGGTCTTCATAATCTGTAGGTTTCGTCTCCGTTATTTCCCCGGAAATGGAGTTATAGGCTTCTCCTCCCCCGCCAATTTGCTGCCACAACAGCCCGTTTAAGGATGAACTGTCCATTGAGGCCAGCGCATTGCCGGTGTCCCCGCTGGTATTCTTGAGTGCACTCTCCTGCAGGAGAGCCGCAAATTCTGCGGATGAGCTGCCCGAAGCTGCCGATTTATTTTTGACCATCACATTTTTAACCTGGGAAGAGCTTCGTAAATCGATCCATTTCAGCTGGCCGGTTCCGCTTCCTGTTGCTGCGGCATTAATCACCATTCTGAGCATTCCTTCTTTCAAGGTTGTTTTATATGTTAAGGTTCTCATTTCAATTCTAAAATACGCCTTTATTTTACAATTTCTCCGCTGTAATTGCTATATGCCGACACGAAAAAACAGACTTCAGACCCGCATAGATAGGTCTTAAAGCCTGTTTCGATTCCCTTCTTACATTGGATTATACGGCTAACGGGCAAAAGGAATCATAATAAAATAGCTGAGTGTGGATACAATTCCCAGCCCCATGGCCCACGCCCCTGCAGTTTTTTGCCCCCTGGCATAGGCATAATAGCCAAGGACTGCTGCAATGGGTCCCAAAATAATAGACCAGATAAATAAGGAAACGATCCCAAACCCCAAGCCGACATACCCTATCGTACGGCTCCCCGTGTTTGTTCCGTCTTCCTTTTTGGCTTCTTCTGCATCTGCCCCGGTAATATGCCCTCTGTGCACATGAGCCGGCAACGGGTTGATCTCGGCTGCATATTCTTCATTTAGGGCCCTGTCCCGCCGGGGATAATCCATCCTCCGCGGACGCAGAATTATTTTTTGGCGTGAATCACGGTCCAGACTGGAATCATCACTACGCTTGTCCATGGCGGTGCCCTCCTAATCCTTCGGCTTGAACGTCAGACAACAGGTGGCAGAAGAAGTAGACGCATGATCGTGATGGCCCTTGTCAGTCATTTCTTCGGCATACTCTTCCAGATAAGCACTGCCCGAATGTTTGTCGATTTCGATCAAAATTTGATCTGCGCGGCACAGGTTCTGTTCTCCCCAATAATTACAGTTGCTCACACTGCATTTCACAAGTGGTTTGGCGGTTGTCATCGTTATCACCTCGGCTTCATTATGTCCGCGGAAGGCCACACCTATCCTGTAAAAAGGGTTTCCAAATGAACACACGCCCCCCAGCTTCCGCCAACAATCAAGTGGAAACGGCATAGAAATTTTTATAAGGACGGAAGCCGTTTCAGTTTCCCCATTGGTAAGCCTGCCACCCCTACTGCCAAGCCTGTAGCGGACTTTCACCGCCAAGTTATCGCCCATGCCGGGGCACGCAAAAAAGACCGCATCTGCCATATCCATGGCAAATGCGGTCCAGTTGTACCGGGACTATTCAGCTCAGGCTATACCTGATTCTGCATGCGTTTCTCGGTCAAATAATCATTTTCATAGTAGCTTAGGTCATCCCGCAGTTCTTCGTAAACCTTGGTGATATCCATAATAATGTCGCGGGCCGGACGAACCGGCTTTTTCCGGAAACGGATGGCATCTTGGCCAGTATAGGCATAACGCCCATCTTCGGAATAGCTTTCATTCTTGGGATAAAAGAAGTTGTTTACCCCAAAATGATATACGTTATATAGCGCTTTTTGCGCAAAGGCTTCATCGAATGTGGCACGCCGCAAAGCAACCCCAAGCTTCTCATATGACATTTCCGAGAACACCAACAAATGGCGGAGATCGGACAAAAAGCCTTGATAAAAGAGCAGCGTTTCCTCATCTTCCTCTGTAGCCAGTTGCGGCAGCGCATGCTGATTCAGGAATAATTCCATTTTTCCGATTACGGATTTAAGCTTTTCTCTCGTCGTTTCACACAGTTTCTGCACATTGGCTGCTGACATGGCGATTGCTCCCCCTTATTATTCCTGGCTCATGAAAGTTGAATTAAATTAAGCGAGGTTTTTCCAAGTGTTTTACTTAGTAAGCACTTACTTTCTGATATTAACATAAATCCTTGGACGACGGTATCCTTTTCTGCAATGCATAAAACCTGTGTTCACTCCTAAACCTACAGCTATTACGATTCCATGAAGGAGCGGAAAATATGTCACGCAAAAATGTAATGCTTGCCGGTCTGGTCACCGCCGCTTTTACCATAGCAGTTCTAACGTTCACATTTCGTTCCGATGGAGAGCCTAAGCCGGGGCAGGCCTCTGTGCCTAATCCTTCACAGGAAAAAACGATTAAGAAGGCCGCACTTACTCAGGATGTCATCGCCACTGACCGCTTGAACCGTGTAGATGTCAGCAAGCATCTGAGAACGATGCTCCTCGAGACGAATGGCAAAACGCCCGAGGATATTTCAGCATATGCCAAACGTCTACAGCAGGGACACGGCCATATCACCATGCTGATGTGGATTGATTTCCAAACGAAGCAGACCAGTACCTTTAAATCATCCTTTCCAGAGGGAAGCGACCAGGAAAACAAACAGCTACTGAAGTATCTGAATACTGCAAAAGCCGCAATCAAGGGGCATCAGGCTTATGAATCCCCTTCTTTTATTATCGGCAATAAAAAATATTATTTCACCGCCCAGCGCGATCAGCAAGGCCGTTATGGGGTCATCGCCCTGATTCATCAAAGGATCCTGGATAAGGTGGCTGAGCACCAGCTCAAGAATCTGCGGCTAATCCCCTATCCGAAGGAAGGCAAGTACCGCGTCGAATCAGTCCACGCCGATACTCTGAAGGATCTCACCGTCAAAACTGGCCATGACAACGAGAATGCCAGCCATTATTACGAAAATGAGATTGTCGTCCGCTTCAAAAATGGTCACCCTACCGCAGGACAGCTGCAGACCATTGCCGCTGATATCCGCAGTAAGGAGCCGCGCAAACTCGGTTACGCCTACATTTTCCGCTCGGGGAAGATGAACTATACCCAGTTAAAAACCTATTTCAACGACAAATGGCATCCGCAGTATACGGAACCTCACTATATGTATTTAACCAATGATGCCGTCAGCGAAAATAAAGCCACAGTAATTACACCGAATGATTTACTTTTTTCCGCTTACCAGTGGAATCTGCCGGCTATCGAAACTGAACAGGGCTGGAATCTGTCCAAAGGCAGCAAAGATGTCATTGTCGCGGTGGTAGATACCGGGGTGCAGGCAAATCATCCGGACCTCAAAGGCCAACTGCTTGCCGGATATAATGCCATAACGAAAACGTCCCCCCCTGACGATGATGTGGGTCACGGCACACATGTTGCGGGAATTATAGGGGCATTAACCAATAACGGAGAAGGTGTGGCCGGCATCAGCTGGTATAATAAGATTCTCCCGGTAAAAGCACTAGACAACTCAGGTGCAGGCACTACCTATTCCGTAGCCGAAGGGATCATCTGGGCTGCAGACAAGGGTGCCAAAGTGATTAACCTCAGTCTGGGCAACTATGCCGATTCGCAATTTCTGCATGATGCGATTAAATATGCCTATGACCGCGATGTGGTAATTGTATCCGCTGCAGGAAATGACAATACAGAACGTCCTGGTTTTCCTGCCGCCTATCCCGAGGTCCTTGCAGTTGCTGCAACAAATGCCACGGGTGAAAGAGCTTCCTTCTCCAATTACGGGGAATATATTGATGTCGCCGCTCCCGGGGAGAGCATTGCGAGCACTTATCCCGACAACCAATATGCGGCACTGTCCGGAACCTCGATGGCCAGCCCGCATGTTGCGGCACTCGCCGGACTGGTGCGTTCCCTGAACCCGGCTCTGACCAATAAAGAAGTAATGGCAATGATGACATCAAACGCCATAGATCTGGGTGATCCCGGCCATGACAAATATTACGGCTCAGGCCAAGTGGATATCTACAGGACTCTGCAGGCAGCTGCGGGAGGCGAGGTTCCGCTTCAGCTGTTCCCGCAACGTGTCGGCCGCCAGCTCAACAGTCTCCGGCAGAGTCTCGAAAATCATTAATCCGAAGAACGGAGATGCTTGTCCAGCAAAATAAGGAACAGCTTCAGGCCACGCTCCATATCCGCTTCCTTCATTTGCGAATAGCACAAGCGGATATGTCTTGAAGGCTGATCACCGGCATAACACACATCGCCGGGCAGAAATGAAATGCCCTCCTGCTCCGCCAGCTCATGGAGCTTCTTAATACCGGATGCGGAAGGAAGCTGCAGCCAAAGATTCAATCCTCCTTCGGGAAGAACCCATGTCACGCCCGGTGGGGCATATTGCTTCAGCAGCTTGGCAGCCTTCTCCATTCGTCTCCGGAGGGCAATCCGGAGTTTGCGGGCATAATCCTCATATTTATGGGCAATGAACGGGAGTATAGCCCCCTGCGTAAGCAGAGGACTTCCCAGATCACTGGCCGACTTGGCAGCGATCAGCCTGGACAGAATGTTCCCCTCAGCAGCCACACAGGCGATCCGGCAGCCCGGGGCAATGACTTTGCTGAAGCTTTTCATATATACTACATGCCCGTCCTCATCCATTGACTTGATTGAAGGGGGAGGCGGTGTGCGGAAATACAGGTCGCTGAACGGATCGTCCTCCACAATCAGACAGCGGTAGCTGCGGGCAAGCTCCAGCAGCCGCTGTCTTCTTGTTATGCTCATAGTGACACCGCTAGGATTCTGAAAGGTAGGGTTGGTATAGATCAGTTTGGGCGGCCTGGCATCACACAGCCGGGTTAGCACATCCACCCGCATCCCCTCATGATCCATAGGCACAAAGATCATCTCCGCTCCTCTTCCGGCAAAAACATCTATAGCCCCGGTATAACTAGGCGCTTCCAGATATACAGTATCCCCCGGACCCACAAAGGTCCGTGCTACAAGATCGATCCCCTGTTGTGTTCCACTGGTGATCATCAGCTCGGTGGAGCTGATGTGTATGCCGCGCGGCTGCAAATGCCTGCGCATGATCTCACGCAGCTCTGGATCACCCTGAAAATTGCCGTAGGAAGCCATCAATTCAGGCTGGCCCGTTACCAATGCTGCCATGGTCGAACCAATCGGCTCGAGAGGAAGCAGTTCACTATGAATCGCTGCCAGATGGAATGGGAATTCCACCTCGGTGTAGTCAAAATTGCGCCACAGCTGTGCACGCGGCAAATAATCATCGTATCTGTCCTGCCAGCGTGTCCCGTTCCCTGCTCCGCTTGGCTCATGCTCCGCTACAAAGCAGCCTTTGCCCTGGCTGCATACAATATGTCCCCTCTTCTCCAAATCAGCGTAGGCTTTGCTCACCGTAACCTGGCTTACTTTCAGTGTAACTGCCAGTCCCCTGACGGAGGGGAGCCGGGTTCCCGGCTGCAGGAGCCCGGAAGTGATCCGCTGAGCCAGCGTATCACTGATTTGCTGCGGCAAGGCTTTGCTGCCGCTGCGGAGCAAATCGATATGCATTCTTCCGTCCTCCCAACTGTTATATTCAGCGCTTTACTGTTATACCGCTATGCCGTTATGATACAACAAAATCAAAGCAGCGGGGGCGTATTTTTTTATGAAGATTAATTTTTCAACTGCGGCACAACACCTGGGTTCCTCGGCAGTCCGTGAAATACTAAAGGTAACCCAAGGTAAAAATATAATATCGCTGGCCGGAGGATTGCCCGGAGAAGAATTATTTCCAATGCAGGCGGTCCGGGATGCTTACAACAGGGCGCTAGCTGCGGATACTTCAGCCCTTCAGTATGGCTTGACCGAAGGCTATCTGCCGCTTCGTGAACAAATCGCTGCAAGACTCACCGGACAGGGAATTGCTGTGTCTGCTTCCGACATGATTCTGACTACAGGCTCGCAGCAGGCTTTGGATCTGCTATGCAAAATTATGCTCGACCCTGGCGACAGTGTGCTTGTAGAAGCGCCTACTTATCTGGCTGCGCTTCAGGTGCTTGGCTCTTACCGTGCGGACATCCACACTGTCAAGAGTGACGAACACGGTATGCTCCCGGATCATCTGGAGGAGCAGCTTCGCATCCAGCGGCCCAAGCTGTTGTATGCCGTTCCTACCTTCAACAATCCCTCGGGTGCCACCTGGAGCAGGGAACGCCGCGAACAGACAGTAGAATTATGCCGGCGCTACAATGTTCTTATTCTTGAAGACAATCCGTATGGGGAAATCACCTTCGATGATGCTCAAGGCGCATACCCTCCTACTCTTGCAGCGATTGATCGAAGCGGTGAGGGCGAATCCTGTGTAGTCTACACAGGAACCTTCTCCAAAATCGTCGCCCCGGGGCTGCGCACCGGCTGGATCATCGGGCCTCCTGAATTGATCCAAGTGATCACCAAAGCCAAACAGGCTGCAGATTTGCATTCAAGCGCTATTGACCAGCGGGCGCTGTCCGAACTGCTGCATAACTTTGACCTTGAGGAGCATATCCGCATGATTTCGCGCGAGTACCATTCGCGGATGAAACTGCTCTCCGGTGAGCTGGCATCTCATGGCTGGGAAGGCACTCATTTTCTTGAGCCGCGGGGCGGTATGTTCCTGTGGCTTACATTGGCCGAACACATTAACGCTGCTAAGCTGCTTCCTTATGCCGTCCGGCAAGGCGTAGCTTTTGTACCCGGCGAGGTGTTCTATTCCGAGCAGCCACGCAGGAATACAATGCGGCTCAATTTCACCCATACGCCGCCTGAGCTTATGCAAATTGCCGTGCAGCGGCTGGATGAAGCCCTGAACATATACGGGCAAAGTGCAGAAGCCTCGCAGCCGATTGCTCAAGCAGATTAAACAACAGTTCAGCATATAAAGTCCTATATTTATACAAATAAGCGGCCCTCCGAGGAGGGCCGCTGTCTTATGATTAAACCAGTTGAATTCAACAATACTTGTAAGTTGTCAGTTAGGAAAGTTTGCCGTAAGCCGGGTTCTGTGCTCGTCGTGGTTCAAACGGGAACTACCCTCCCACCATAAGCGACAATCATCTATCTAGGCCGTACATTACTGCACAGCTCCAGCGACCAACCTAGACGCGCCTCAGGCGAAGGCTGCTTCTTCCGTAAGGAGAAGCTGCGTCTCATTAGGTCTTGCTCCAGATGGGGTTTACCAGGAACGAAGTCACCAGCGTTCCTCGGGGTCTCTTACACCTCGGTTCCATCCTTGCCTGTGCCGCCCGAAAGCGGCCATCGGCGGTCCATTTCTGTGGCACTATCCTTCGGCTCGCGCCGACTGGACGTTATCCAGCACCCTGCCTTGTGGAGCCCGGACTTTCCTCCCGCGGCGTCTTCACGCGCACCGGCGATTGTCTGTCAAACTTTCCTGAACAACATTGTATATTATACAGACTTGCACCTTGGCGCACAAGTGTAAAAATGTGGTTTTACAGGAATGCAAAAGGCTCCGTGTTCACTTGAGAGACATGCACAGCTGTATCATATTTATGCTCAGTCAGCTTGCCCGTCATCCATTCGGCTACCTTCACTTTCATAATCTTCTCTGCATTATGTCCCGGATCAATCAGGGCGATACCTGCCAGAGCAGCGTCCTGGGCTGTATGATAGTCAATGTCTCCAGTCACCAGCACATCTGCTCCTTTGAAGATGGCACTGTTGTAATACTTTGCCCCGGAGCCCCCCATTACGGCAGCTTTACGGATGGGGCGGTTCAAGTCGCCGACGACGCGCACATGGTCCACCTGTAGTCCGCTTTTGACCGTTTCAATGAATTGGCCTAACGTTGTCGGCTCCTTAAGCTTCCCGACCCGGCCCAGTCCGAAGCTGCGGCCCTTGAGGTCCATGGAATAGAGGTCATAAGCCACCTCTTCGTAAGGATGGGCCTTCAGCATGGCCTGCACAACTTTGTTCCGGATGGGCAGGGGCACAATCGTTTCAATGCGGATTTCCTCCGCATGCTCCAGCTTGCCCTGCTCCCCAAGGAACGGATCAGAGCCTTCTCTCGGGATGAACGTGCCGTACCCTTCAATATTGAAGCTGCAGTGGCTGTAATTGCCAATCCAGCCGGCACCGGCATTCAGGATGGCATCCAGCACCTTCTGGTGATGATCCTTTGGCACGAAGACCACCAGCTTGGACAACTGTTCAGTATGGATATCCTTGATCGGAGAACCTTCCTGAATGCCGAGAGCTTCAGCCATCCAATCATTCATGCCGCCTTCTGCCACATCCAGATTCGTATGGCTAATATAGACGGCAATATCATTTTTGATCAGCTTCTCATAGAGCCTACCCATTGGAGTATCGGTCTGAATTCCCTTGATTGGGCGGAAAATAATCGCATGGTGGGCGATGATCAGATTGCAACCCCGGACGATAGCCTCGTCCACAACGGTTTCATTCACATCAAGCGCCACAAGGACGCCGGTAATTTCCTTTTGCAGAGATCCCAGCTGGAGGCCTACGTTATCCCATTCCTCCGCCAGATGTTTGGGAGCAAGCTGCTCCATATAACCGATTACCGTTTGGCCTTTGGCAAACATTCCAGCACCTCCGTAATTCGTCTGATCTGTGCTTTGATCTTGCCGCGTTTCTCCTCTGCAGATTCAAGCTCTGAGCGTGACAGAGAAGTTAGAATACCTTCGAGCTTATCAATCTCCCCTTGCCACTTGGCGAAGAAGGCTTCATTGGGCGCCTGAAGCAGCCAAGGTCCCATCTCCAGCAGCAGCTCACGGTCACATACCACACCGGAAGACAACCTAAGCTCCTGGTACAGCTGTTCATTCGTAATTCCGGCAGCCGCCGCTTCCCTCACTGCCGTCAGAATTTCATAGATCTTGCCGTCTTCCTCCAGAATATGCTCGGCGGTAAGTACCCACCCGTGGTTCAAAAGCCAGCGGCGGAGAATATCCTCTCCCACATTCGGCTGCAGCGCGAGGGTTTTGACACCTTCCAGCCTGCCAAGGTTCAACCCACGATCCAGGATCGAAGCAATGAGGGCTCCCCCCATACCTGCTATGGTAATGCAATCCACTTCTCCAGGCTCCAGTACCTCAAGCCCATCCCCATGTCGTACGGCAATCGCCTTCCCGAGTCCGGCCTCTGCAACCCCTCTTCGGGCAGCTTCAAACGGCCCCGGGTTCACCTCTCCTGCAATAGCAGACCGTACCCGTCCGCTCCCAACAGCCGCTACAGGCAAAAGCGCATGATCCGATCCGATATCGGCGACCACGCTGCCCTGCGGAATTTGCTCCAGTACAACCTGAAGCCGTCTTGATAATTTATTGTTATTCATGAAGTCACCCACGGTATCCATTTTTTACGAAATATAAACAGCAGAGCAAGACCTGCCGCGATCTTCAATATCAGTATTAGCGAAACCCACTGTGGAAAATCAGGTCTCAGCAGCAATGCGTCGATCTCAGGCATAATCCACAGCAAAACACCAACGCCCAGGTAGACTCCTGAAACACCATTCACCCGGTGATGCAGCAGCCAGCTCAGCCATACCATAAGCACACACAGCGGCAGATACAGCAGCTCCAGTTCAAGAATAGAGGCATCCGGACGCACCTGACCGAAGAATCCGGCATAGAGCAGGGTCCAGAAAGCAAAGCCGCAAAAATGCAAAAGGCTAATGCGGAGGAGAAAACCAAGAACGACCCACAGCAGTCCGCAGCCTGCAATCAGCAAAGGCCTCCAGAAGTCCGGGTCCAGGTTATGTAGTGCAATCAGCCATAATCCGAATCCCAGCGTTAATATGCTGCCTATCCCTGCGAGCATGAGACTGATCATGTTGTTCCGGTCCCGGTAAATGGCGGAGTAGCCATAACAAACAATTAGGACACAGAGTGCTGTTGCAAGTTGCAAAGGCCAGGGAAAAACGCTAAAATAAAGACTAATCAAGAAAATCAAGGAAATAATTCCAAAACCAAACAGCCAAATTTTGATGCTTCCCTGCTGAAGATTGCGGAATGAAATCGGATTGCTGTCCTTCGCCTCTGCCTCATCATCATAGAGGTTGGTCAGGAAATCACAATACTGCTCCGGCAACACTTTACTTCTTCTCCAGTACTGAATTTCTCTTAAAATAATTTCACGTTTTTCCAAGTTCAACGGCTCAACCCTCTTTCGGACCTTGACTCTGGCACTTGCTTCTATTCAAGATAAAAGACCTCCTGCCACCGTGCAGCAGAAGGTCGGTTCATAACAACTATTCGAGGAAATCCTTAAGACGTTTGCTGCGGCTCGGATGGCGAAGCTTACGCAAGGCCTTCGCCTCAATCTGGCGAATCCGCTCACGGGTAACGCCGAACACTTTGCCGACTTCCTCGAGCGTTCTCGTCCGTCCGTCATCCAGGCCAAAACGCAGACGAAGCACATTCTCTTCACGCTCGGTTAGCGTGTCCAGCACATCCTCCAGCTGTTCCTTCAGCAGTTCATAAGCAGCCGCATCCGCAGGCGCAAGGGCCTCCTGATCCTCGATGAAATCACCCAAATGCGAATCATCCTCTTCACCAATCGGTGTTTCCAGCGATACCGGCTCCTGGGCAATCTTCATAATTTCTCTGACCTTTTCAACTGTCAGTTCCATCTCGGCGGCAATTTCTTCCGGCGACGGCTCACGTCCAAGCTCCTGCAGCAGCTGACGGGATACCCGGATCAGCTTGTTAATGGTTTCTACCATGTGTACCGGAATACGGATCGTACGGGCCTGGTCTGCAATCGCCCGTGTGATAGCCTGACGAATCCACCAGGTCGCGTACGTACTGAATTTGAATCCTTTGTTATGGTCAAACTTCTCAACGGCTTTGATCAGACCCATATTGCCTTCCTGAATCAGGTCCAGGAACAGCATTCCGCGTCCGACATACCGTTTGGCGATACTAACTACGAGACGCAGGTTCGCTTCAGCCAGACGGCGTTTCGCTTCCTCATCCCCGTTTTTGATTCTCATCGCCAGTTCTACCTCGTCGTCAGCCGACAACAGCGGCACCCGTCCAATTTCCTTCAGATACATCCGGACCGGGTCATTAATCTTAATTCCGGGCGGGAGTGACAAATCGTCGTCGAAGCTGAAATCATCGCTGTCTTTGTCCTCATTATCCTCACTTGGACGGAGGCTGTTCACCTCTTCGTCATTCTCATTCACAACCTCGATACCCAAATCACTCAGTTGCTCGTAGAACTCCTCCATTTGCTCGGGGTCCTGATCAAACGGCGACAATTTCTCCATAATATCTTTGTAGTTCAATGATGATCTTTTCTTGCCTTGCTCAATAAGCTGGTCCTTCACCTGATCCAGAGTAAATTCCGCTTCCAGTTCAGTGTGCTGATCGTTCGCCATAATTCGACTCCCTCCTCCCTAGGTACATCCTGTCAACTGCTCATTGTCTCTCTAGGGCTATAATCTCACTTGCAATTTGTGCCGCACGCAAAAAGTCGCCTGATTTCTCAGCCTGAATCATCTCTTCACGCTTCTGTTCCATCCCGCGTTGCACGGGGTACTTCCGCACTTCACGGATACAATCATCCAGGACCTGCGTATTCCAGTCCGGAGGAGTGTCCATCATGGAAATGGCTGTTGCAGTCTTTTCCAGACGGTCATCCTGAAGTGATGATAGAAACCGGCTGATGCCGGGTGGTTTGCCTTGCGCGTAATAGGCATATAGATAAGCGGCTATTGCCGCATGATCATCGATGTTGAACTCTTCTCCGAGGCGTTCGCCTACATATGCGGCAGCTTCCGGGTCCTGTATCATCAAAGACAGCAGGCGCCTTTCGGCAACATGGTAAGCCGGCAGCAAAGTCGGTGTTTGCACTTGCCCTTTTTTATGCCTACCATTATTCCACCTTTTGTCGTTATTATCCCCTTCGGGGATGTTTTTTTGCATCGAAGCCCGAAGTAAATTGCAGTCCTGCTTCAAGCTATCATATGACAGCTCCAGCTCAGAGGAGATTTCACGCAGGTAGACCTCGCGCTCTGTGGAGGAATGCAGTGATGCAATAATCTCCAGTGCCTCCTTGACATAGGCAATTTTGCCGTCTTCCTCTAGGAGTATATGGTTTTTTTTCAGATATATAAGCTTAAATTTAATCGATGAGACCGCTGAATCAATGACTTGATCCTTGAAACGCTCTCCGCCATGACGGGAGATGAACTCATCGGGATCGAGTCCGCTCGGAAGCACGGCAACCTTTACCCGCAGGCCATTGTCCTCCAGCATCGGGATCGCCTTAATCGCAGCAGCTTGTCCCGCCTTGTCGCCGTCATACGCCAGAACAATTTCATCACCCAGGCTCTTCATCAACGCCACATGCCCATCTGTAAGTGAGGTGCCCATGGTAGCTACGCCGTTATGCACACCTGCTTCCCAAGCCGAAATGACATCCCCGTAGCCTTCAAAAAGGACGATTTGCCGCGTTTTGCGGATGGATGCTTTGGATTGGTGCAAATTGTACAGAATCCGGCTTTTGTTAAATAATCTGCTCTCCGGGGAATTCAAATATTTCGGCTGACCCTCTCCGAGAATTCTTCCGGCAAAAGCAATTACCTTCCCTGTGCGGTTGGCAATCGGAAAAATGACACGTCCGCGGAAGCGGTCAACGTACCCTTTCCCCTCGCCTCTGGCAGACAGCAGTCCGCCCTTTTCCATCTCAGCGAGATCAAAATTTCTTTTCTCGAGGAACTGCAGCAGTGTATCCCAGCGGTCCGGTGCGTAGCCGATTTGGAACTGGTCGATCATTTTGTCGCTGAAGCCCCGGGATCTCAAATAATCCATGGCGGCAGTGCCGTATTCCGTATTCTTCAGCAGAAAATGATAAAATTTTGCCGACAGCTCATAGGCCTGAATCAGCCGGTCACGCTCAGGGTCAGGAGGAGACTGAATCCCCCCTGCTCCTTCGGGAACAGATATATCGCTTTCTTCCGCCATGATTCGAACTGCTTCGGGGAAGGATAATCCTTCGATTTCCATCCTGAATTTGATGGCATTTCCACCCATACCGCAGCCAAAGCAATGAAAGACACCCCTATCAGGGGTTACAGTGAAGGAAGGAGTTTTCTCCGAATGAAACGGGCAGAGGCCCCATAAATATTTCCCCTGCTTGGACAAATGAACAACCTTACCGACTGTATCGACAATGTCATGCCGTGCGAGCACACTCTCGATAACCTCTTCCGGAATATTACCTTGTCCGCTAGCCACTTCAACCACCTTCATCTCTTAACAAGTAAATATAATTCGCTATAGCTGTACATTCTCCTGCAAAAGTGTTAAAAGTTTTGTCAGTTTATGTTGAAAATAAATTTTTTCTTCCGTAGTGATCGCTTTAGGTCCCTTGGAATAGTGTCCCCGTCGGCGCTCCACGGCCCTGGCATGCCTGCCCTCCAGCATAAAATCCATTGTGGAATCGTCATATTCCTGTCCGCGGTTAGACAAAACCCTGCAGCGTTTGCCAAGCGCAAGTGCAGCAAGGCCAAAATCCTGCGTAACGACAATGTCTCCTGCAGAAATATGGTTGGCGATATACAGGTCGGCGCTATCTGCCCCGCGGTCCACCTGAACGATGGAGACGCCCTCTTCACCCTTAAGCACATGATCGTAGGATGAGACCATGATTACCGGGATCCTGAAGCTTCGGGCGACCGTAATGATTTCTTGCTTCACCGGACAAGCATCCCCGTCAACTACGATCTTTCTTTCCTGGGAACCTTCCATGAGCATCACCAATTTCCCGTGTAATATATATACGCTTTGCCGAACAGAAATCCTGCTTTGAAAAGCATAAATACGGAACGGATGTCAACTTACGCATTGGCACCGTTCCGTATATTTATCCCCCAAACCATCGATCTATACCATAACTGCACAAAGTTGTACATTTTTTCGGTTCCGATACAGACATACGGGTCTTCTCAGGAAGAGATTACCACACCAGCTTACCGAAATCGGCAAAGGCTTTGGAGTCCGCATCAATACCAGCCAGCAGCGCCAGACGGTTCGCACGAATCTGTTCGTCCTCGGCCATGACCATTACGGAATCGAAAAACCCGGTAACTGCATCCTTCAGACCGGACAGAATCCGCAATGCTTCCTCTGCATTTCTGGCACTCAGCGCTTCCTGGTACGGCGTGTGTATAGCCTGCCAAGTTTCATAAAGCGTGAGCTCCGCTTCTTCCTTCAGCAAAGTAGGATCTACGCTGGTTCCTTCAGCCGCTTTGGCTGCCAAATTGCTTACCCGTGTCAGTGAATCTACGGTGATTTTGAAATCAGCCTGACCATTCACAGTATCCATAAGCGCACGGCTTCTGCCTACTACAGCCACGATATCATCAAAACCTGCAGCAATCACCGCATCCACAACATCATAGCGCACATTGTCGGATAACAGACGTTTCACTCGCAGTCCGAAGAACTCGTAAAGGTTTATACGCAGGTCTTGGGTAAAATGTTTCTCTTTGCGTAAATTTTCATGCACATCCACCGCCGCATCAAAAATTTCCTGCAAAGAGATGGCCAGCTTATGCTCAAGTACGATCTGCACAATACCTGCCGCCTGGCGGCGAAGTGCATACGGGTCCTGTGAACCTGTCGGGATAATACCGATCGAAAAGCAGCCGACAATGGTATCGATTTTATCCGCAAGGCTGACAATCATTCCTACTTCAGAGGCAGGGACCGCATCGCCTGCGAACCGTGGCTGATAGTGTTCGAAGATCCCTCTGGCAACCGCTTCAGGTTCACCCGCCTTGCGCGCATAATCCTCACCCATGGTGCCTTGAAGCTCAGGGAATTCATAGACCATCTGTGTAACCAGATCGAATTTGCAAATATCGGCAGTCCGGCTTACTTCAGCAGCTGTTGTCTGGATTAGTGCAAGCTTAGTGGCCAAACGATCAGAGATGGCCCGTATCCGGCGAACCTTATCTCCGACACTGCCGAGCTCTTCGTGATACACGATGTTTTCAAGCTTGGCCAACGCATCACTGATCTGCAGCTTCTGATCCTCTCCATAAAAGAACTTCGCATCCGAAAGGCGGGCACGCAGCACCTTCTCATTTCCCTTGGCGATCACGTCCAGCGACTGGGCATTACCATTGCGAACAGTCACAAAGAATGGCAGAAGCGTACCTGACGCGTCAAAAACCGGGAAATAACGCTGATGCTCACGCATCGAGGTGATCAGCACCTCCTGAGGAATGTTCAGGAAGGAAGCATCAAACGTACCGAACAAGACGGTCGGAGTTTCTACGAGGAACAATACTTCTTCCAGCAAGTCCTCCTTGATCGCGATGGTCCAGTTCTTTTCTTCAGCCAGCTTGTGGATCTGGTTCAGAATCAGTTCTTCACGTTCCTTCACATCCACCAGTACATGTTGGCTGCGCATAGTCTCCACATACTGTGACGGCTCGGCGATGACTGTTTCGGTTCCCAGGAACCGGTGTCCCCGGCTTACATTTCCGGCTTTGACACCGGTGATTTCAAGATCGATAATCTCTTGACCGAACAGGGCAACCAACCAGCGGATCGGACGGACGAATTTGAAATCATACGCTCCCCAGCGCATATTTTTGGGAAAGGTCATCGAGTTGACAATGCTGCTGAGTCCTTCAGACAACAGCGAGGAGGTATTTACACCGACACTGTTTTTGGTGGCGTAGATATATTCCACTCCGGCCAACTCTTTGAAGGTTAACTGCTCCGGGGATACCCCCTGGCTACGGGCAAAGCCGAGTGCCGCCTTGCTCCACTCGCCGCTGGCGTCAAGCGCGATTTTGCGTGAAGGCCCCTTCACCTCTTCGCTAATATCTTCTTGTCTCTCGGCAACATCTTTCACCAAAACCGTAAGACGCCGCGGTGTTGCATATGCGCTGACTCCGCCATAGGAAATGCGTGAAGCTTCCAGCCATTTAGATGTTCTGTCCTGAAGCTGCTCCATAGCAGCACGGATAAAGCGTGCGGGAACCTCTTCCAGACCGATCTCGAACAATATATCTTTAGACAAGATCAACACCTTCTTTCTTCAGCAGCGGGAAGCCAAGCTTCTCACGTTCCTCCAGATATGTTGCCGCTACGGTGCGGGCAAGATTGCGGACTCTGGTAATAAATCCTGTTCGTTCGGTTACACTGATGGCTCCGCGCGCATCCAGAAGATTAAAGGTATGCGAGCATTTCAGCACATAATCGTAAGCCGGAAACACCAGATGACGCTCCATTGCTCTGCGTGCTTCCTCTTCGTAGGTATTAAAAAGTGTGAACAGCATTTTGACATCGGAGACTTCAAAGGTATAGGTCGAGTGCTCAACCTCCGGCTGATGGAATACATCACCATAGGTCATGCCGTCCACCCATTCCAGATCAAACACATTTTCTTTCTTCATGATGTTGGAGGCCAGCCGTTCCATCCCGTAAGTGATCTCAACCGCAACCGGTTTGGTCTCGATTCCTCCGACTTGCTGGAAGTAGGTAAACTGTGTAACCTCCTCGCCGTTCAGCCATACTTCCCAGCCGAGGCCTGCGCAGCCCAGCGACGGATTCTCCCAGTTGTCTTCTACAAAACGGATGTCATTGAGAAGTGGATCTACCCCAAGTGCCTTCAGACTGTCCAGATACAGCTCCTGGATATTGTCGGGCGAAGGCTTGATAATCACCTGGAACTGGTGGTGCTGATACAGGCGGTTCGGGTTCTCCCCGTAACGTCCGTCTGACGGACGGCGTGAAGGTTCCACATAAGCAACCTTCCACGGCTCTGGTCCGAGCGAACGCAGGAAGGTCATAGGGTTCATCGTTCCTGCTCCTTTTTCCGTATCATACGGCTGGACGAGAATACAGTTCTGTGCAGACCAGAACTGCTGCAGCGTCAAAATCATCTGCTGAAAATTCATACTACCGACTCCTTCGCTTCACAAGTTTAACTGCGCCTCTTGCCATGGGTCATCTTGCCTGCTGTGCGATGGAGGCGTCACTTTTCTATCCTTGCTCATCACAAGGCAAAAAAGCTCCCGCCCCCATGCCTGATATACAGACATAGGGACGAGAGCTTGAAATTACTCCCGCGGTTCCACCCTACTTGATCTCATCAATAAAGACGAAATCCACTTTCATTTGGCCGCTTGCGTACTCCCGGGTGCCATGTTCATGAACGTTGTCCCGCCAGGCTTCCACTACCCCCGGCTCGCTTAAGCGACAAGATGCTCATTACTTTCCCGATCACTGCACGTTACTCCATGTTAGGAGCTACAACGGCGCAACTATAAAAGAAACTGAACCTATAGTAACGGATTTTTTGCATTTCGTCAAATCTTGTATTTATCAAGCTGATCCAGAAAATTCTGCGACTTCAGCTTCAGCCCCAGCTGATGGTCCATAAAGGCCCGCATAATCTTTTTGAGTTCAGCCCGTGTCTCTTCCTTCACATCTACGCTGCCGAGCCGTGTCAGATCAAGAGCAGCGAATAAACGCAGCAGCTTGAGTGCACGGGGGGAGACCTCCATTGCCGGAGGATCATTATGCCTGCAACTGCGGCAGAGGACACCGCCGAGGCGGGGGCTGAGCCGGAGTTCCTCGTCAGGCTTGTCCAAGCTGCAAACAATACAATGATCCAGCTGCGGGCCATAGCCTGCTGCCTGCAGAACTTTCATTTCAAAAACATTAGTAATGATACCTGGTTCTTTGTCTTCCTCGATTGCATTCAAACAAGCCGAGAGCTGCCGGTACCAGAAGCTGCCGGTTTCCTCATCATGGAGCACACGGTCGAGCAGCTCACAGGCATATGAAGCATAGGCCGCTTTAACCAGATCCTCACGAAGCGGATGGTGAGACTTCGTAATCTCCCCGGCATTCAGTGTTCCGAGTCCCCCATTGTTGCGGAAAAACACAAATTCTCCGGTAGTGAACAGCTGGATCAAGGCAGCATGGCGGCTTTTAACCTTTTTGGCACCACGCACAAGAACGCCTACTTTGCCGGCGTTCTCGGTGCAAAGCGTAATAATCGCGTTCCCCTCGCCGTAGTCCATGCTGCGGATGACGATCCCTTCCACCCTGTATAGCATGCCTCTTCCCCCAACCACTCGGCAAGCAACCAGTCCTTATTGTGCTTCTTCATCAAGGACCTTCTCTTCCTCCGCGGGCAGCTCTATACTGCCACTAAGCGGATCTACGGCTTCTTTGTACAGCAGATAAGCATCGACATCTCCAGTCATTGCAAAATACTTCCACGAAAAGTCTCGCATTCGTATTCATCCTTTCTTCGGAAACACGATGTCTCTTCAGAAATAGGATGTGCGATAGGCCAGGATCTATCCTTGCAATTCCTGCCAAGTATATTTCAAAAAAGCCGCAGATGCGGATCTTAAAGGTCTTTGTGGAAGCCCAAATCACGCAGAACGCGGTCCTGGTTACGCCAGTCTTTTTTCACTTTTACCCACAGCTCCAGAAAAATCTTCGAACCCAGCAGGTTCTCGATATCCGTACGGGCCCGTCTGCCCACTTCTTTTAACAGAGCACCCTGCTTGCCGATAATAATCCCCTTCTGGGAATCACGCTCGACAAAAATGACAGCCGAAACATGTACAACGCCATTGGATTCGACACGCATGTCCTCAATCGCAACCGCGATGGAATGCGGCACTTCCTCGCGGGTCAGATGCAGGATTTTCTCACGGATCAATTCCGCACAGACGAATTGCTCCGGATGGTCGGTAATCTGATCATCGGGATAATACTGCGGGCCTTCCGGCAGATATTTTGCCACCTGATCCAGCAGTGTATTCACGTTACTGCCGAGCTTGGCTGAAATCGGTACAATTTCAGCGAACTCATGCAGCTTGTTGTATTCGGTGATCATCGGAAGGAGAGCTTCCGGCTCGATTTTGTCAATTTTATTCATCACGAGAATGACCGGCGTCTTGATTCCGTTCAGCTGCTCGGCAATATAGCGGTCACCACCGCCCATGCCTTCGGAAGCGTCCACCAGGAACAGCACAGCTTCTACCTCATGCAGTGTGCTCATCGCCGTCTGATTCATATAGTCGCCCAGCTTAGACTGTCTTTTATGAATACCCGGCGTGTCCAGGAATACGATCTGCGAATTATTAGCGGTGTATACCCCGTGTATTTTGTTTCTGGTTGTCTGCGGCTTGTCCGACATGATGGCGATCTTCTGTCCGATCACCTGGTTCATGAGTGTCGATTTGCCTACGTTCGGTCTGCCGATAATGGCGACAAACCCTGATTTGAATTTCATATGATCTTCCTTCCTGAATTCATGAGTTAACCCTTTTGCAAAAGCTTTTTCGATCCCCCTAAAGGCGTTTCGATCCCCCTAAATCCCCCTTAGCCAAGGGGGACCCCAAGGGCCCCGGCCCTCTGGACACCCTGAAATGGGCGTGGCAGTAACTGTAGGCGTATGGGAATAAGGGATAGAGGGTGGAGCGCTTAAGTTCCCTACGGGAACACGCTTGACTGTGGAACAAATTTACTAAAGTGCTGAATGAATACTTCTGTTCATTTGAAGCTCAATTCTTATTCTGCTGCACTTTGCCCATTAGAATTCGCATTTAAAAGGCTGATTAACCAATCTATTGTATTCTCGAACTCTGCTGTAAGAAGTGTAGCATACGCTTAGTAAGTCCCTGAATCGATCCGTAATTCCCGGCTCACTCGGGAGCCTGGCCCTGCTCCAGATCGGCGGGTCCAAACGCGCCCGGAAGCAAATCCCGCACCGTGGTTTCCTGAATGTCACCCTTCAGGTTGCCGAGAATGACCTTCATATCTGGAGGGCATAACTCTACCATCACTTGGCGGCAGACGCCGCAAGGCGATACTGGTCCGTCTGTATCCGCAATGACTGCGATCGCTTTGAAGCTTCCAGCCTTGTGGCCGTCCGCAATGGCGCGGAAAAGCGCAGTCCGTTCGGCACAGTTTGTCGGCCCAAAGGCGGCATTCTCAACATTGCAGCCATGATGCACGTGGCCGTCCTGGTCCAGCAATGCTGCACCGACACCGAAACGGGAGTAGGGGATATAGGCATTGGCCCGAGCTTTGATCGCTTCTTGTAAGAGTAGGGCAGATTCCATAGTTGTCCTCCTAAGAGTTTGTTAGGATTACTTCACTGAATAACTTCGTACAAACTGGCTTTGAAGTAAAGACAATGAAAGACGGAGCGCAAAACGCGGGTCCGCCTCTCCCATAAGCTCAAGTTGTACACTGATTATGACATAAGTCCGGTGATCCAGTCCATCACAGGATGATAAAACACATAGATTCCGGCGATGACCGCAAAGACCGCCGTGAGCAGTACAGCACCTGCGGCGGTATCCTTCGCCTTTTTAGCCAAGGGATGTATCTCAGGGGAGACCAGATCAATCGTCGCCTCAATGGCGGTATTCAGCAGCTCAGCGGTCAAAACGAGCGTAATCACAAGCAACAGCAGCATCCAGCTGGACAGGGGAAGTCTGAATAGAACAGCGGCAACAAGCACCAATGCAGCTAAAGTGCTGTGCACCTTCATATTCAGCTCGGATTTGAACGCCGAAGCAATGCCATGCGCAGCAAATCGAAAAGAGTGCCAGAACTTTTTATGGCCTACCGCTGTATTCTTGACCATTAGCGGGTCAACCCGACCTGGACCAGCACTTGCTCCTGCTTGGACATCATTTCAGCCTCCGAAGCCTCATCCTGATGATCATAGCCCAGCAAGTGCAGGAAACCGTGGACAAACAGGAAACCAAGCTCGCGTTCCAGGGAATGTCCATATTCCAGCGCCTGCTCTTGCGCCCGGGTCACAGAGATAATGATGTCGCCCAGAACATAAGGCACATCATCTCCTTCCCCATTGTCCTGGGAAACATATATAATTTCCGGCTCATCTTCTCCGGTTTCGTTCATGGCAAAGGAGAGTACATCCGTCGGACGGTCGATCCCCCTGTACTCCATATTCAATTCGTGAATACGCTCATTATTGACAAAAGTAAGATCCACTTCGCCTTCGTCAATCCCTTCCATTTGTCCTGCCTTTTGCAGAATATTCTCCAGTAGGGTGATCAGCTCATCGCTTATAAGATGCTCTTCCTGCTCGTTGTTCCAAACGATTGCTAAACTCATGTTGTTACGGCCCCTTCCTCTTTTTTCGGTTTTTTCACATCCTCGGGATATTCAATCCGTGAGTGAAAAATCCCCATTACCGTCTCTTTCAGTGTCCGCGCGATAATATCGAGCTCCTTGATCGTGAGGTCGCATTCATCGAACTGATGATCGTCCAGGCGGCTCTTGATGATTTTCTCAATCATCGTCTCCACCTGCACAACTGTAGGTTTGCGGAGCGAGCGGACGGCGGCTTCCACACTGTCGGCGATTCCGACCACGGCGGATTCTTTGGACTGTGCCTTCGGTCCGGGGTACCGGAAGTCCTCTTCGGTGAAATCGGGCTCCACCCCCTTTTCCTCAGCCAGCTTCAGTGCCTTGTGGTAAAAATAATGCAGGAATGTTGTGCCGTGATGCTGTTCAGCAATATCGCGGATTGGCTTCGGCAGCTTGTACTCCTTCTGCATTTCCACCCCATCCCTTGCATGCGCCACAATGATTGATTTACTGAGCATCGGCTCGATCGAATCATGTGGATTCTCCATGTTGTTCTGGTTCTCTATGAAATAAAACGGCCGTTTGGTCTTGCCAATATCATGATAATAGGAGCCGACCCGGCAGAGCAGTCCATCTGCTCCAATAGCCTCCGCCGCCGCTTCCGACAGGTTGCCGACCATCACGCTGTGATGATAAGTACCTGGCGTTTCCGTAAGCAGCTTGCGCAGCAGGGGATGGTTCGGGTTGGACAGTTCGACGAGCTTCAGCGCCGACAGGATACCGAAGGTAGCCTCGAAGAAAGGCATCAGACCGATAACCAGCACGGCAGTCAGCAGACCGCTGGCAAAAGAGAAGCCAATCGCATAGAGCGTCTGCGTCTGATTCCAGACGCCTCCGCCAAGCACCGTAAGCATAAATACAGTCAAGCAGCCGAACAAGGATACCATGATCCCGCCTTTGAGGAGCGTGGAACGCTGTCCCGCGCGGTGTGTGGCAAAGATGGCGACATAACAAACGATAAGTGCAAAGAACCCGAAGGTGAAATCAAATACGGTGTTCTGCTGCACATTTAGGATGATGCTGGCAAGTATACTGATCAAAATGGAACAAAAGTATGCCAGGGTCATATCCAGCAGCATGGTGATTAACATTGCACCAATAGCAACCGGGGCCAGAAAACCGACATAAGAACGTACATCTGTCTGCAGGAACGCAGCCAGCTTCATCGTAATTATCGTAATTATGAATACCAGCACCAGCATCAGCAGCTGGGAGTTATTGTACTTAAAGCCGGAGGTTCCCCCGTTATAACGGATGAAGGTCAAAAGGCCAAAGGATAACATAGCCGAAAGAAGCAGCAGACCAAATTGCGGCCAATAATTAACCTCGTTGCTCAGCAGGCCGTTGTCATCCAGAAGTGCATATAACTCGGGAGTGATTAGCTCCCCTTTGGCAACAAGTACATCCCCTTGCTCAATGAACACATCAGGCGTATTCTCCCGGGCCTGTACCTTGGCTTCTTTGGTCGCATCCTCATCGTAGAACTTGTTGCTTGTAATCACGAGCCGCACCAGTTCCTGCACAACCTCACGGGCCGTGCGCTGGCTAAGCGAACTGACGCTGACCTGTTCAGCCACTTTGGCACGTGCAGACTGGGCGTCTGTAATCTGATCGTTCATTAGTTTCGTTACGATATCCCGGGCAACCGGCTTCATCTCGATAATATCCTGAGAGGTCAGACGCGGAATCTTGATAAAGGTCTCTTCTGGAATAACATACGTCTGATCCTTGATCACTGACTGCATTTCATCCAGCAGATGTTCGGAATAGGTACCGGAACTTCGGCTGGAGGTCACAAAATTCAAAATAAAATCATTGGCCCGCTGAGGAATCTCCTCCCGGTAAATAGCCGTTTTGTCGGATTGCGAGATGAGATCATCCTGGTTCAGCCGGTCAATCCGGTCGAGCAGGGAGGTTACGAGATTATCCGCTCTCATTGGTATGATTGCATAACGGTTGGTTACATTCTCAGCCGCTTCTTCCTGGGCTTTAAGCTTGGCTTTGGTGTCTAGGATTTGCTTGGGTGCTGTGATTTCCTTGGCACTGTGGGTTCCCTCTTTGATATCATACTTCTTGGGTACCAGATCTGACGACAGGCTGAAGTAGAAAATGAGCCCAAGTAACAGGAAAAGAGCATAGCGCGTTACCGCGCTATACTTCCAGCCGTTGTTGCTGTATACAAATCCGCTTAATTTGGATGGTTGCTTTGAGGCCATGAAGACAGTCCCCTTTTTTATTCGCGGTTTTCGGCAGAGCGTTCATAGGCGACGATAATTTTCTGTACCAGGGAATGCCGGACTACATCCTGTTCTGCGAAATAGACAAAACCCAGCTCATCAATGCCGGATAAAATCGCTTTGGCTTCGATCAGGCCCGATTTCTTGCCGCGCGGCAGGTCGATCTGGGTGACATCCCCCGTGATTACCATCTTGGAGCCAAATCCAAGGCGGGTCAGGAACATTTTCATCTGTTCCGGGGTTGTATTCTGGGCTTCGTCGAGAATGATAAAGGAGTCATCCAGCGTACGCCCGCGCATGTAAGCAAGCGGAGCGATCTCAATCAACCCACGTTCCAATGCCTTAGCGACCTGATCGGGGCCCATAACGTCGTATAAGGCATCGTAAAGAGGACGGAGGTACGGATCTACCTTTTCCTGCAAATCGCCAGGAAGGAAGCCCAGGCTCTCTCCTGCTTCCACAGCCGGGCGTGTAAGGACTATACGTTTGACGGAGCCTTCCTTCAGCGCTGTAACAGCCAGCACAACGGCAAGATAGGTTTTGCCGGTACCAGCTGGACCGATGCCGAAGACGATGTCCCGCTTTTTGATGGTAGTTACGTAATGCTTCTGGCCAATCGTTTTGACCCGGATAGGTTTGCCACGGAAGGTGGTCGTGATTTCACCTTTGAACAAATCAAGCAGCTGGTCGGCCCGGAAATCCTTGGCCAGCTCCACCGCATACTGAATATCCCGTTCACTGAGTATGTAGCCGCTGCGGATCAGGGAGAGCAGCACACCAAACAGCTGTTCCAGCATGTCCACTTCCCGCTCCGCTCCGCGAACCGTAATTTCAGCTTCACGCGAGTCAATCACGGCAGGAATTTCACTTTCGATTATTTTCAGAAAACCATCCTGCGGGCCGAACAGGGATTGCGCTTCTCCCGCATTTTGCAAAGATATACGAATGCTTGCAGTCTGTTCTGACAAGTAGCCTCATTCTCCTCAGTTGTTTACTATCGGAAGTTCTTCCGTGATTCTCTCTTCCACTTCAAAGAGCACTTTCATATAAACTTTACCATTGTCTTTCTTCTCATGCAAAATTTTTTGACTTTTTATGGTGCTGTCTGTGCCGTAACGGGCCAAAATATCGTTCTTCGCCCCCGTTATCCCCTCTTGCCGCGCAGCCTCGGGTGTCAGTGTATCAGTTGTGCTACGGACCTCCATCTCCTTCTCGGTCATCAGCCCCAGCGGCAGCTGGAATGACCGCCACGTCAGCGGATCATGCTCCGTAAGCGTACGTGATTCTGTAAAGCCGGAAACACCGTATCCCCACAGCTGAATCGCCCATTTGCCAAGCACCAGATAGGTGCGGTCCTTCCGTTCTCCAGTATAGGAGCTTCCCGATCTTTTCAGCGGTACCTCTATATTGTATTCATGCCAGACGAGCCCTTTCACCTCGCCTTTGGCAACAACAGATTCCATATTTTCTTCATCACCCAGTGTGCCTGAGATCAATATCTGCCCTTTTTTAACCCGTGTGTTTCGGCTTACTACAGGTCTGCCCTGCTCCGCGTAGATTTCGCTGACCACTGCATCGGTCCTGCTGACCAGATGCCGCGGACTGAGCAGAGGCTTTTTCTCCGGCTGGTCGGACTCCACAATCTGGATTTTGACGCTCGTCCCAGTCCGCTGCACCCCTACCCAGGAGACACCCGGAAGCTCTGAGGTCAGCGCTTTGGAGAGCTTGTCCGGATCATTCATTCGCCAAATCCACTGGAAGGGGTATACCCCCTCTTGTCGTGCGGCCTGCAGGATATCCTCAGAAGCAATCCGGTTGTTGCCTTCAATTCGAATGGTCCATACCATCGAGGATAACAGCAGCAGGCCAATTCCGAACAGCAGCACGCCTGCGGCAAAAAACTTCCGTTTCCACAGCCTGGCCGCCCGGAACGGCAGTCCATATCTGGCTGTGACCCGCGAGCGGCAGCCTGTCTTTTTCAAGAGCGGCCGAAGGACAAAAAAGTCATCCAGAAACAGGTTCAGAGAAGCACCGTTGCCGGCAGGCCTCACGTCCCAGATCACGATTCCTGCTTCGGTTACGGCGTTGATAAACTTTTCCACCTGCGGTCCCGTCACATGCAGTGTAACGAACCCCCGCAGTGATGACAGAGGCGGTTCCTTCATGATTTCTCCTCGCTTCCCTTATATCTGATTTCTCCGATAACTCCCTCTACCGTCAGCTCCTGGCCTAATATATTGCGTATCATCAGCCCCTCGCCGGAAATCTCCAGCGAACCGTTAACTAACGCCAGCTTCAGCTGCCCGGAGGAAAAATGCAGCACACCGCGATGGTTCTCAATATACAGTTCTTTATTGCCGATCAGGGTGATTCGGGGCAGCTCCTGCAGTACGTCCTGCGGAAGATCCAGCACCCCGTTTGTCCATCCCCGCAGCCTGCGGCCTATACGGGTCATAAGTAGACTTCTCCCCCTTCCTGCCTTCTGTACACCTTATGCGGGAGCGCTTTTGTTTATGAGAAGAACTCGGGAAGCGAATAACAAGTGCAGGTTAACATGAAGCAAAAAAGCTCCGGACTCCTCATAGGAATCCGAAGCTCATAGGTTATCTGCGAAAAGTACGGGGCTGCCTCGATCGCGGGGGACCCAGTATTTCCGCCCATCGAAGACCGTCCTGCAGCGCCTTGCGGTCTGCCCTGAAATCCCGGTCAACCTCCTGGACGGCATCAGGCCGTTTACCGGCGTTGCCAGAGCCCACGGTGGACGCACTCCCGGTAAATTGCGATTCCAAGCGTTTCAACTCCCGCTCCATCCGCTCTGCACGGACTTGTACGCCGTCTCCCCAGGCTTGCTCTAAAGAAACACCTTCACCGGTTTGGTAATCGGGGGATGGCGACTCTGCAGATTCCGGCCATGCCGGAGATGCCTCATCCCCCGTTTCCGGGAAGGAAGCCAAAGGCCTGCTAAGGTTAGGGGAATCGCCTCCGGGAACAGGAAAACCACTGCGCTCATTTTTTGGCTTGCTCTGCGTTCGCCCGGAAGGTTGAAGGGGATTCCCACCTCCACTGCCAAAAGTAGGCATTCCTCCGCGCGGAGCGGGGTCCCCCTTCTTTTTACCCGCCTTATTCAGACTCGAAATGATTGCGATGATGATAATCGCTGCTACATAAATCAAGCTGCCCATGGGACTCACATCCCCTTATTTATTGGTTGGACGGGTGTTGTCATCACCGTCGTTTAGTTTGCCAAGCGAGCCGCGCATTTGGGTGTCAGCTTCGATATTTTTGAGATTCATATAATCCATAACTCCAAGTTTGCCAGAGCGCAGCGCTTCCGCCATAGCCAGCGGCACTTTGGACTCAGACTCGACTACTAGTGCTTTCATCTCAACGACACGGGCCTTCATTTCCTGCTCATGGGCGACAGCCATCGCTCTGCGCTCCTCTGCTTTGGCCTGGGCAATGCGTTTATCTGCCTCAGCCTGTTCGGTCTGCAGATAGGCACCAATATTCTTCCCTACATCAATGTCCGCGATATCTATGGACAGAATTTCAAAAGCCGTCCCCGAATCCAGTCCCTTAGATAATACAGTCCGGGAGATGGAATCCGGATTCTCCAACACGTCCTTATGGGAATCACTTGAACCTACTGTGGTGACGATCCCCTCCCCTACACGGGCGATAATGGTTTCTTCACCTGCACCGCCGACGAGGCGGTCAATGTTGGCGCGTACGGTTACTCTCGCTTTTACCTTAACCTCGATACCGTTCTTGGCTACTGCGGCTACAATCGGAGTCTCGATCACGCGCGGATTAACACTCATCTGCACCGCCAGCAGCACATCGCGTCCAGCAAGATCGATTGCAGCGGCACGTGTGAATTCCAGCGGAATGTCTGCACGCTGCGCGGCAATTAGCGCATTCACAACCCGGTCTACATTCCCGCCCGCCAGATAATGGCTTTCGAGCTGATTAATATTCACGCCAAGCCCCGCCTTGGTTGCCTTGATCAGCGGATTGACGATCCGGCTTGGCGTAACCCGCCGGAGTCTCATCGCCACCAGGGTAATAATACTGATTTTCACTCCGGCAGCCCAGGCTGAAACCCATAACATGACCGGGAAAAAGCTGAAAAATACACTCAATACAACAATTACAACAACCGCGATCAGCAAAATCGTAATAGTAGACGCTTCAATCATACCTCTTCCAACCTCCGTTAAAATGTAATTTCACAATTCTTATTTCGCGGCTTCCTTCACAACCACTCGTCCGCCTTCGACCTTGATCACCGAAATGGAAACACCTGTGTCAATAAAGGAGCCCTCGGTGACCACATCCACCCGCTCCCCATTCA
This sequence comes from Paenibacillus sp. P3E, assembly GCF_001909045.1. NCBI lineage: Bacteria > Bacillati > Bacillota > Bacilli > Caryophanales > Paenibacillaceae > Paenibacillus > Paenibacillus sp. P3E. The sequence goes on from NZ_LVWH01000209.1 coordinate 105,271, forward strand.
GACTGGCCGTTCCTGCCGGACGAAGCGGTGTTATACTGACACCGGAGGCTCCAACCAAACTAAGCTTCTCCAGTACAGGCACAAATCCCTGCTCTTTGGTTAGGCTGTCCTTCAGAATAAACCGGTTCCATATCCCCCGCTCCTTGAAAGTGACAGCCACAGCAATAATGACTACTGCCGCTGCCGCAAAAGCAATGCCCAGACTAAACAACGCATGGGTATAGCTGTAAGCAGCCCTTACTACGCCCGCTACGAGGAGTACTGAGCCCAGGATACCGAGTATGCCAAAGCTCGGGACAAACAGCTCCAGAATCAGCATCACAAGTCCCAGAATGAACAACAGCCAGGTCTCTGCACCGGCAAAGCCCGCCACGTAATTACCGAAGAAATAAAGCGCAAAGGCCAATGTGCCGATAATCCCCGGAACACCAAAGCCCGGAACCAGCATCTCAATGACAATTCCCGCAATTCCGATGAAGAGCAGAATCGTCATCACAATCGGATTGGTCAGAAAATGCGACATTTTTTCCGCACCGGTATGCTCCACGCGAAAAATGTCGTCTGTGGAATAGCCCAGTGAGGTAATCGCTTCTTCAGGCGTACTTGCGATGCTGTCTGCGTACCCGGCTTTGAGCGCTTCATCGCTGCTTAGTGCGATAATCTCGCCCTGTGCCTTTTTCACACCAAGCTCGGGCTTGTTGACGACAATATTCTTATCCATCATCCCGGCAGCTATTTCCGGATCACGCCCGTTCAGCTCAGCGGCACCGACCATTTTTGATTTCCAATAGGACGTGATCTTAGCGTCTTCCACGCTATTTCCTCTGCCGTCCACCAGGGAAGCCGCACCAATCATACTGCCCGGTTTCATAATGATATTTCCTGCGTTCAGCGCAATGTAGCTGCCTGCCGAAGCGGCATCCCCCCTGATATAGGCTACAGTCGGAATTTTACTGTCGCGTACCATCATGCCGATCTGTTCGGCTGAATCCACGAGTCCGCCCGGTGTATCTATTTCCAGCAAAATCAGAACAGCCCCGTAGTTTGCCGCCTCCTGGAATCCCCGCTCCAGAAAGCTCTGGAGCCCACGTTCAATTTCCTGATCTACCGGAATGATAAATACAGGCCCATTCTTGGACACAGGCGCAGCTGCTGATGTACGCGGTGAAGCCTTATCTGCGCTTGCCACACCCGCTATCGGTATCAGCAGCAGCAGCAGTAATAGGAGAAAGGAAATACTGGATACCGCGATTTTACGAAATCTGTCCAAGGTTCTACCTCCTCTTCACATAATTCCAGCTCTTAGTGCATAGTACGCCCCTTAGACACAAGCGTTTCAAACGAAGTTAAAGAATGCAGCATAAAAAGAGACACATCAAAGTCTATTCTTAGAATGTGTCCCTATCATAATCTTATAAACCTATACATGCATAAATTCCCCAAAAAATGAAAAACACCCCTTAATAAAGGGGTGCTAGCGTTATATTATTGCAGAAATTGCAGAACCGCCTGGTTCACGAGTTTACCATCGGCGCGACCTTTTACCTTAGGCATCAGTGCGCTCATCACCTTACCCATTTCACTTTTCGAAGAAGCACCGGTTTCCTGGATGGTCTGCTGTACAATTACTTTAATTTCTTCTTCGGAAAGCTGTTCAGGTAGGTATTTCATGATAATCTCGATTTCTGCCTTCGTACTCGCGGCAAGCTCGTCGCGACCCGCTGATTCAAATTCTTGGAGGGCATCTTTGCGCTGTTTGATTTCACGACTAAGGATATCAAGCACTTCGTTGTCGTCTAATGTTCTCTTCAAATCTATTTCAAGATACTTTATTGTAGAACGAACCATTCGAATCGTGGAGAGTGTGAACTTGTCCTTACTCTTCATCGCTTGCTTCATATCTTCGTTTAATCGTTCGCTAAGATTCATGCGTGGGTAATCCTCCTAAAACTTTCTCTTACGAGCAGCCTCAGACTTCTTCTTGCGCTTTACGCTTGGCTTTTCATAATGCTTGCGTTTCTTCACCTCAGCCAAGACACCATCTTTAGCAATGGAACGTTTAAAGCGACGAAGTGCAGCATCAATTGTCTCGTTTTTGCGAACTTTCGTTTCAGACACCAGTTTTCCCTCCCTCCGACCAGACCGTCCAAGAGCATAACAACACGGTTCATCAAATTTCATTATAGGTCAAAGCGAAATATGGTGTCAACCTTCGTGTTATTCTTTTTTTCGGCCAGGTATTTCCGTATTTAAAATCTGTCAGGCGTGAGATGCCGAATTTCCGACAAGTGCGCCTAATTTGGCCCCGCCAAGCAAGTGATAGTGGAGATGAGGCACGGCTTGTCCGCTGTCCGGTCCGCAATTGTTAATCAGGCGGTATCCGCTGTCTGCAATCCCAAGCTGGACAGCAATTTGCTGTGCCACGGCATGAATCTCACCGATTAGCGGCAGGTCCTCAGGTGCAACGTCATTCATGGAAGCTATGAACTTCTTTGGAATAATCAGCACATGTACCGGAGCTGCAGGCTCAATATCATAAAAAGCCAGAATCCGTTCATTTTCGAATACCTTCTTGGAAGGTATCGAACCTTCAATGATTTTGCTAAACACGGTTTCCATCGGGACGCTTCCTCCTATAGTTGTGGTGAAAAGCCAGCAGGTGAATCCAGCTTGTGCTAATCCGTGCTCGAGAATGGCTTACTTCGCGGCATCATTATTTTTATGTCTCTTATCATACAGGATAATTGCGGATTGGGAAAGACAGGTGACTGTGACAGTGACGATAACGGTGGCAACGGGGAGTTGGCTCAGGGAGAATGTGGGAGAATGTGGAAGCATAGGGAGTAGGAATGTGGACTGTCTGTAGTCACAGCAGATCCATAATAGAAAATTCACAAACTCATTTTATATAAATCATGGAATTTGAAGATCATCAGCTCTGTTATAGATACAGATTGCTGGGAATTCGTTATACATTTCTGCCATGAAAAAAAGACAAAAAAAAAGAAACACCCTATCAGCTCAAAAAGCTGATTCGGCGGCGGACGTATGAAAAGGAGCAAAACTCCCGGTCATACGTCCGCCGAGGTGTTTCAAAATGATGTCGGCTTAGCTGTATTATAACAAGGGTATGATACTGTATCTGTGACAGTTATCACATTGTATATCAGGCATTACATTTTTTCCAAAATAATCCTCGAACCTCCGCCTCCCGGCTCTGCCGGAACGATAACGAGCTTGCGGGGCAGACGTGCCCTCAGCTCAGGAACATGGCTGATGATCCCAACGGAGAGCTGGTCGTTATGCAGTCTTTCGAGTGATGTGATTACTGTGTCGAGCAGATCCGGGTCCAATGTACCGAAGCCTTCATCCAGGAAAAAGAATTGCAGCGGATACTGCCCACGCAGCTGGATCTGAGCCGAAAGCGCCAGTGCCAGGGACAAAGAGGTCAGGAACGTTTCTCCGCCCGATAAGGTGGATACAGGTCGTCTTACTCCGCCATTCCCGTCATCACGAATGACAAACCCGCCGCCGGAATCCACCTCAAGCGCATAACGCTGCTTGCTCAGGAAACGAAGCCGTTGTGATGCTGCCTGACATACCTGCATGAGCTGCTCCTCCGCAATATATTCTACAAAGGCGTTTCCCCGCAGCACGGTCTGCAGCTTGGACAGCCGGTCTTGAAGCTCAGCATGCTCCGCACGCTTCCCTTCAAGCTCCATCCATCGGACGTGGCGGTGCTGCAAGTCTTCCAGATCACGTTCAGCACGTGCCCGGCCCTGCAAAGCGGCCTCATCGTCATCCTTGCATCTGCGCAGGGTTTCCTGGCTCTCTTGCCATTCCTCTGCGCTTAGAACAGCCCCTTCCAGCTTCTCTTCAATATTCCGCAGCTGCAGCGTAACTTCAGCTTCACCTTCACGATGGGCCCGCACACGGGCAACTGCCCCTGTCCGCTCTTCAGGGGTGAGCGCCGCACCTTCTACCTCAAAGGTTGAAGCAAACAGCGAGGCCTTCAAACTGTCTTCCCAATACGAGGCAGCCGCAGCATAATGCTCCCGGGCAGACTCCGCCGCCTGGCGGCTGATAGCTGCTTCCTTCACCGCATGCTGTGCCTGTTCCGCTGCTGTCCGGTGAGACTGCCTGCTGCTGTCCAGACCCGCCTGCAGCGCCTGTAGCCGCTGCTCGCATTCCGCTAGCAAAACGGCAGCAGACCTGCCGCCAGTCCACTCCAGGAGGCGCTGCTCCTTCTCGCTCTCCAGCGCCTCTTTGCCTTCCAGCTGTGCGCTCCACTGGGCCAGTTCCTTGTCTAAGGAAGCTATCTCCTCTTGAAACACCTGCACGGAAGTGCTCTTGTCATCCAGGAACTTGACGCTGATCTCCAGCCGTCCCCTGATTTCTTCAGCTTGCTCATCCTTCTTCTGCATTTCGCGGTAGGCATGCTCCGCATCATCCGGAGCCAGCTCCGGAAAGAGCCGCGTCCATTCGTTATGGAGCTCATCCAGCTGCCGTGCCAGATCCGCGGCCTTGGCTGTAATGCCTTGCACCCAAGCTGCTTCGGCTTCCGCCGCCGCTGCTTCCTTGTGGGTCAGCTGCTGCTCTTCCTGCAAGGAGCGCTGCCATTCTGCCGCACTTCGGCGAAGCTCGCTGGAGCGGATTTTAAGCGCAGAAAAATCAGTTTCCAATCCGGACAAAGCCTGCTCAGCCGAAATTGTATTAGTGCTGAATGAAACAGGATCGGCAGAGAGACCGGCAGGAGCCGAAGCTCCAGATGGAGTGGCCAGGGCTACAGGGCGATCCGATAGAGCAGAGGCTACAGGGCAATCTGAAGATGCAAGAGCTTCAAGACGATCCGATGGAGCAGAGGCTACAGGGCGATCTGAAGATGCCGAGGTCCAAGACGAGGCTGAGCCGATAGCGCTGCCTTGTTCTAGCCCCGCAGCTGCAGGTGTTGCGAAGGATTCTGCTGCCCCTTCGCCGTACACCTGCTCCAGCCAGGTCACATCCTGCTCCAGCAGGCTACGAAACAGATGACGCGCTTCAAGCGCCCGTCTGCCTAACGCACGGGACTGCTCAAGCTGGCGCTCCAGCTCTTCCCGCTCCCCGCTGTCCTCTGCCAGCGCAGGGGTGGGGTGATGTTGGCTGCCGCAGACCGGACACGGCTGCCCGTCCTGCAGTTCACTGGCGAGCGACAGAGAGAGCCGGTGCCGCTCTTGGCCCTTGAGCGCCGCCGCAAGCGTGCTTCCGTGAAGCTCCAGCTGATCGGCGGCGGCTCCCGCTGCGGCCTCTCCGGCGCGCAGCTCTTCCAGGTGCAGCGCTGCGGCGGCGATACCCGTGCCGCGCTGCGCCTCAAGCGAGTGCCGCCGGTCGCCGGCGGCGGCGAGCCGCGCCTCTGCCGCCGCGAGCACCGCGGCGCGCTCGGCGCGTTCCCGTTCCGCTGTCTCCCGCTGGGAGGAGGCGGAACGCAGGCCCTGAAGACGCTGCATGGCTTCCTGCAGCGTCTGCCGCTCCTGGGAGCGGACCGCCAGCGGCTGCAGGCTCTGCTGCAGCTCTTGCTGGCGCTTTTGGCCCTTGGCCAAAAGCTCACGCTCCCGGGCCATGCTCTCCCGCCGGGCAGCGAGCCCGCGGGAGGCCTCATCGCGGCGCTCCAGCACCGCTGTGCGCTCGCGCCGCAGTCCGCCCAGCTCAGCTTCCAGCTCGAGCGCGCGGCGGTAGGTATCCGCCCCCTGCCGGAGGGCGGGCTCCTCCGCGGCCAGCGCGGCCTGCGCCGCCGCTTCCGCCGCTGCCAGCTCCGCCGCCTGCCGCTCGGCTGCGGCGGCTTGCACCTCCTGGCCCTCCGCACGGTCCAATCGGCTCTTCCAGGCCTCTTCAGCGCTGCGCCAGGCCTTCAGCGCGGGCAGCATCTTCTCGGCTTCGTCAGCCTTGCCGAGCTTCTGCTCCAGCAGGAGGATATCTGCCTCCTGCGCAAGCAAAGCCTGCCGCTGACCCTCACGGCGGGATCGCTCGTCCTGCAGCTCACGGATGCGGGCATAGCGTTCCGCCCGCAGCACCGCCTCATCCAGCCGCTTGCGGCAATCTGCCGCCTGGAGGACCGCTTCCTGCAGGCGCTGCTCAGCAGCCTCAACATCCGCCTTGCCTGCACTGCCCAGCCCCTGCTGCTCAGCCTCCAGTGCGCGCAGCGCAGCCTCATTCTCCTTCACCCGGCGGCTAAGCTTCAGCGCCAGCCCGTCACCATACTGCTCCAGATGAAAAAGACGCTGGAGCATTTGTCTGCGGTCTACACCGCGCAGTGACAGAAACTCAGCAAACTTACCCTGCGGCAGCACAACGGCCCGGGTGAAATCATCCATTTTAAGTCCGATATGCTCCTCTACACAGCGTGTAACATCTGCGAGCTTATCGGCCATCACGTGATCACCGTCATCCGCAACCTCGATGAAACGGCTGATTGTATTGCTCACGGACTGGTCCCCGGTCCGCTTGAATTTCCGTTCGACCCGGTAACGGCGGGGGCCGGCTGAGGAAGTTAGCTCAAAAGTAAATGCCACGCTAAGCTGGTCCTCGGAATGGTTCATGATTCCCTGTGTCCCGTTCACTGCCCGTTCCACTTTGCCATACATGGCCAGTGTGATCGCGTCCAGCAAACTGGATTTGCCGCTTCCCGTAGGCCCAAAAATACCGAATAGTCCTGTCTCGGTCAGACTCGCAAAATCAATCTCCTGCTGCTCTCTATAGCTTTGCAGCCCGGCTACCTTTAGTAGAATTGGCTTCACTTCAGTTGTCCTCCCCTTCCGCAGGCTCGCGCCGCTCTTCTTCCGCCAGCTCCAGGAACAGTTCAATCAGGCTGTCCTCAGGCTCTGCCCCGCCGGTCTGCCGCTGGTAGAATCTCCGGAACAGCTCCTGCACCGGCATGCGCGAGCGGGCCATCTCCTCAAGCTCCTGCTCCATCTGCGGATACACCGGACGAATATGGATGATCCCCTCTCTGGATTTGCGCAGCCGCTGGATATCATTCAGCGACATCGCTTCCGTCAGGCGGAGCTCCAGATCAATAAAAGCAGTTGCATCCCGGCCTTCGTCCAGCCAGTTGTAGACTTCCTGTAACCCGCCGGAAGACTTCCAGTTCACCAGAGGACGGCCGCAGCGCAAATAGATTTCCTCAAAGGAAGGTTCTCCGCCAGGTGCAATCTCAAGCAATGCCACGGACTTGGCCTGACCCGCTTCAGAGAAGCTGTAGGCCAGAGGCGATCCGCTATAACGGATCATGCCGTCGCCTTTCACATGCTGGGCACGGTGAAGATGCCCAAGGGCTGTATATTGTGCGCCGCATGACAGCGCTGAGGGATCAACGGTGTACGCCCCGCCGACCTGAATAGGACGCTCCGAATCACTCTCTACCCCGCCCAGGACATAGATATGACTCATCGCCAAATTGACCGTATGAGGTGTGAATTCCCGCCCCAGCATGTTCATCAGCCTGCCTACCCTTGCGCTGTAGGCAAGACGAAGCTCATCTTCTCCGCTATCCCCGGCGAGCAGTTCGCCCAGCCGGGCTTCGGAGGGATATGGAAGGGCAGCGATTTTGGCGATTTCTCCTGTACGTACGGCATGGACCGTCACCGGCTCAGAGGTAGGCAAACCCACCAGTGTAATGCCCTGTCTGCGGACTAGCGGGGATACGGATGCTACACGCTCAGGCTGATCATGATTGCCGGAAATGACCACCAGCGGACGGCCATTTGCCGTAAGTCTGGCGGCAGCATCGTAGAACAGCTGCTCTGCTGCTGCCGGTGGATTCACGGAATCATAGACATCTCCCGCCATCAGAATAAGATCTGCCTGGGAATCATCGGCAATCTCTACCAGCTCATCGATGAACTGCTCCTGCTCCTTCTGCCGGCTTCTTCCTTCCAGCGTCCGGCCCAGATGCCAGTCCCCCGTATGCAATATGCGCATTGTCGTCCTCTTTTCCCCGCCCTCATGCGGTATTTCTCAATTGATAGATTTATAGTTTCATCAACAAAAATATGGATCGATTTATAGCTTTACAGCATGACCACCGTCAAAAAAGTACAGCCAAATCTCGCTGACCGGCTCCCCGAGAATATTCAGCAGCGCCTTGCTGTACAGTTCCAGCTGAAACCGGTACTTTTCTTTCAGAGCATCAATTCCGCCCTGATGCTCCAGAACAGCATCCGTCTTGTAATCCAGCAGAATCAGCCGTCCCTCCTCCCGGAAGAGACAGTCGATTACACCTTGAATCAGGACGGATTCCCCCATGGACGTGCTTACTTCAGAAGCATCAAGTCCCGCTGCCGCTTCATTGAGATCAATGAGTCCATGGTAGGCCTCACTTGCCGGAACCATATAGCTGAAAGGCTGTTCTCTTCTTTTCCAGGGAGCCCCAATTAGCCTCCGGCCCATTTCCCCCATGTAAAACGCCTCAATTTCACCAAGCTCAACTGCCTCAGCCTGCTCGTCTGTGAGAATGGCAAGCCGTGTAAGACGTGCTATTGTGGCTTCCAGGACAACACGGTCTACAGCACCTTCCAGCGGAACATGCTGCATGACCGTATGATAGGCCGTTCCCCGCTCTGAAGACGACAAGCCACGTTTCTCCATAAATTTTGGGCGCCGCAGATGCAGACTATCTGTTCCTGCCACCCCGCGTACCAAGCCGTTCCCCGAAGCCGGGAGCCGGGACTCTTCCAGCAAATCATAGGAAGGCTGCTCCTGCATGGACAGCATCGATTTCAGTTCGGTGACTGATGTTTTGGCGGGAATCCCGGATGCGGCGGCATAAGGATAGCCCCAGTTCAGTCGTGCGGTGATATCAGTCTCTCTACTTGTGCTCTTAAATGCCACACTGCGGCCGCACTTCAATGCTTCGAGCATAGTATACCGTTCCTCATTCTGATCCGTTGTACCAGCCGCAGCAAGAGAGCCGGAACTGAGTTCTGCCGCGTTCACCGCTGAGATGCTCCAATTGGAAGCATCGTTATGCAGTACCGCAGATACAGATCCCTCTGTTCCTGCCAGCTTACGGAGAATAGCTGCTCCTGGATGCCGGATGAGTGCCGGTCCTACCCAATCCAGATAGCTGCGTCCCCGGGCCAGCAAATGGTCCTCCAGCAGCAATTCTTCACGGGCCTGCACGCTGCTCCAGCCTGCAAGGGTGCGGGATAAATCTCTTACCGTGCCGACAAGGATCATTTTGTCACGCGGCCGGGTTAATCCGACATAGAGCACACGCATCTCCTCTGCCAGCAGTTCCAGCCGGGAACGGCGGTTAATGGCCAGATAAGGAAGTGTAGGGTAGCTGACCCGGGTATCTTGTTCTACAAAACGCGGTCCGAATCCTAGCTCTTTATGCATCAGGAACGGGGAATACAAATCCTGACGGTTGAACGGCTTCGCCATCCCGGCCAGAAACACCACCGGAAACTCCAGACCCTTGGATTTGTGAATGGTCATAATTCTGACTCCACCGGCCTCTTCGCCCGTTCCTCCGGCCACGCCCAAGTCTCCGCCGTTTTCTCTCAGCCGGTTCATGAACACCAAGAAGCGGAACAATCCTCGCGCAGAGGTGTCTTTTTCAAATTGTACAGCCCGGTCATACAGTGCTGTCAGATTGTTCTGGCGCTGAAAGCCTCCAGGCAGGCCGCCGACCCACTCCAGATAGCCGCTCTCACCATAAATCCGCCAGATCAATGTACTGAGACTGCCCTGCCGGGCGGCATTTCTCCAGCCCTCAAGCAGCTTCAGAAAAGCTTGCAGCTTCGTCTGAAGCTGCACAGGAATCTCCGGCGTGCCTCCGGCAGCGGCTCTATCTTCCGCTAATCCACCGCTTTGTGCCAGGCTTGCTTCATTAGCAGCAGCACTCTCGGCTTGAACAGCCTTTGCCAGTCCTGCTGCTGCCTGCTGTATTTCCGCATGTAAAGATTTTGAAGAATAGTCTGCCTTGTTCTCTTCCCCGGCTGCCGCAAGGACAGCATCAAAAAATGAACCATTGCTGCAAAGACGCACCAAAGCCAGCTCTTCTTCGCGCAAATTCACCACAGGTGAACGTAGCACGCCAGCCAGCGGGATGTCCTGACGGGGATTGTCCACAATCTGCAGCAGCGAAAGGGCAATTTCTACTTCGGTAGCCTGAAAGTAACCCTTGTTCTGGTCACCATACGCCGGGATGCCCTCCAAACGCAGCTCCTCTATCATCAGCGGTGTCCAGATCCGCGCGGACCGCAGCAGAATGACTATATCGCCGTAAACAACCGGGCGCATGATCTTCAGGGCTTTATCATAAATAAGCAGCGGCTCACCGCCACTCATGCCGGTCATCTGCGAGATGCGCCGCACAATAGCCCTCGCCTCAAGCTGTGCGGTTTCACTCTCAATGGCTTCATTCTCCTGCGGAGGAAGCTCCCCGTCCTCAGCCAGCTCTTCTGAGCGTCCGGACAACGATGTCCCCCGGTCGATTAGCAGCAGCTCAGGGGCAAAATAAAGATCCGGCCCTTTTTCCTCAGCCCCCGGGAAATGTGCTCCGTAGACCAGTTCTGCGCGCTCATCATAGCTTATTTCAGCAACCTTACTGTCCATAATCTGCCGGAAAATCATATTTACCGCATTAACCACCTCCAGGCGGCTGCGGAAGTTGCGGGCCAGATCGATTACCGAGCCGCCTTCCGGCTTGCCTGGATCCGGGATTTCGTCCCCCCTGGCATCCTCCCCAGTCCCGGTTACGCCATCACTTTTGTTGCCTGTGATTGAGCCAAAGCTCCGGTATTTATCCAAAAACAGTCCCGGCTCAGCCAGCCGGAAACGGTAGATGCTCTGCTTCATATCTCCAACCATAAAGCGGTTGCCCGGGGATTCGCGGGAGATCAGGCGCACAATTTCTTCCTGCACGCTATTTGTATCCTGATATTCATCCAGCAGCACTTCGTCGAACTGGTCCCGGTACTCCATCGCCGCATCCGATGGCACGGAATGACCAGGTGCAGAATCCTCGTGGCGCAGGATCTTCAGGCAGTAATGCTCGAGGTCACTGAAATCAACCAGGCCACGGCCTGCCTTCTCAATCCGGTAGCGTTCACCGAATTCGATTACCGTCTCCGCAAGCTCCCGCATCAGCGGTGCCGCCTCATGCAGCTCGCCCAAAAAGGCCTCGGCCGGGCGCCCAAATAGGGATTTCTGCAGCTCCAGCAGGTTCTTCTTCACACTGTCACGGAGATCCTTCACCGTCTCCTGCAGCCCGGGATCGGTCGAGTCCTTCTTGCAGGCTTTCAGCTTTCCAAACGATATTTCCATAAAAATATCATACAACTCGGCCCACGGACGGAGTTCCAGAGCTTCCTGCAGCGATTGCACCATTTCCAGATCCGCAGCCAGATTCTCAGCATAAGGAGCGGGCCCCCCGGGCTGCAAAGCGATATCCCGGCCCTGGCGGAGCTGACTCGCAGCCCCGTCCAGTGTCAGCTTCGCTTCCGCCATAATACTCTGGACCCATGGCGTGTGGCTAAGGGCTTCCGTGTCCGGCAGTGAGAAATCCGCAGCGGTACCCCGCAGCCACTCCGCCGGCCAGGGATGGCTGCGCGCAAAATCATGCAGCCGCTGCACCAGCGCATGCACAGCATCATCACTGCGTTCACCGCTGAACCAGTCAGCCAGCTGTACAAAAACTGTATCTTCCCCGTCTTCTCTCACTTCTCCATACTTCTCTTCCAGCAGCTCCTCCAGCAGCTCCTGGCGCATCATCTCTGCTTCATGCTCATTCAGAATCCGAAAACCCGGATCAATGGGAATGAGCTGGTAATAACGCCGGATGACTTCCAGACAAAAGGAATGCAGCGTCGTAATCGAAGCTTTGCCGAGCAGGGCAAGCTGGCGGCGCAGATGCTCATTGCCCTTGCTCCCTTCTTCATCCCCGGATTCCTCCTCCAGCTTTCGTTCCAGTGCCTCGCGGATACGCTGCCGCATTTCAGCAGCCGCTGCCTTTGTAAACGTGGCCACCAGCAGCCGGTCTACACTGAACCCGTTCTCTTCGCTGCTGATTTTACGGATAATCCGTTCGACCAGCACCGCAGTCTTGCCGGAGCCTGCCGCCGCCGCGACCAGGATATCATCACCGCTCACAGCGATAGCGCGCCATTGGTCGTCGCTCCATAGGCTTCCTTCCGGTTTGGGCTCTAGTTCCGCTTTTCGTATCATGGCTTTTCTCCTCCTTCGCGGGATAGCAGGTCCCAGATGACTTCTTTGCCCGGCTTGCCGAGAATGTTGTAAGCATTGCCTTCCACAGCCTCATCGAACTGGCATACCGGCCGGTAAGAGCAGAAGGTGCAGGCTGTTTCCTGCTGTATCCGGTAAGGCTGAATGGCCACATCACCTTCGGTAATGCGTGTCCCGATATCGGTGATCGTGCTGCGTACCGAGGTCAGCAGATGTCCCCATTGCTCAGGCGTAGCGACCGAAGCACTGCTGTAAAAGCTCCCGTCGCTCTTCAGTGCCACCGGTACAATCGAGGAATGCCCCTTGTCCAGAGTGGTATCCATAAGCGAGACTACTTCGCGGTCAGCCGTCAGCAGCCCTTTCATTTTGAAACGCTTCATTAGTTCCTGCTCTGCCTGCTCGCGGTTCATGCCATTCGCTGAAGTCAAGAGCGGATCATGCACATGGAAATAGAGCGTTCCGGCAGGAAGAGCAGTCTTGCCGAGCCATTGCTCCGAATAGGTGAGCAGAACATCCAGGTAGGTAAGCATTTGCAGCGACAGCCCGTAATAGACCTCATGCAGCTTGAGGTCCTTCTGGCTGGATTTATAGTCGATGACCCGCAGCAGAATGCCTTGCTCGCCTTCGGCCATATCCACACGGTCAATCCGGCCCACCACCTCCATCACGCAGCCGTTTGGCAGGGTGATTCTAAGCGGCGGAAGGTCCTTGCCCGGTCCAAAATCAAGCTCAAGCCCCACCGGCTCAAAGCTGCCCCGTCTGGCATGTTCCCCAAGGATCACAGAGGCGCGGCCGACGATGTTCTTGAGCTTGCGGGAGATATATCCGTAACGCTTACTGCTCATCAGGATTTCACCTTGGAGAAGCGGTGAGAGCCTGTCCACAGTCTCCCCGGCCTCACGGCGGCATTCCTCCGCCGTCATACTTCCCCAGCTGCGTCCCTGCTTCTGCAGCCGTAAAGCCATATCGCTGAGAGCGGCATGGAACAGCTGACCGATATCCGGGGCCTGCAGCTTGTAGAGCTGGCGTTCCTTCAGTCTCAGTCCGTAGGAAGCGAAATGCGAGAAGGCGCAGGCGACGAATTTCTCCATGCGAGATACACTGCCCCGCACTGTTGTTCCGCCGTATAAGCGCAGACTGGTCTCCTGCTTCAACCGGATTCCGTCATTGCGGTAGAACAGTGAACCGAGCAGCTTTACCAGCTTCGGTCCATGCTCCTCATCCGTGATAAACCAGTTATAAACATCCCACCAGAGTGCGGGAATGTCCACGCCCTGCCGCCACTGCCGAAGCTGCATAATCAGCATGCGCAGCGTCTGTTCCGGGTGACCCACAAAACCCGTATGCAGCGCTTCAAGCGCCTCAATTTCGTCTGCCGATCCAGCCGCAGCTGATGGAAATCCGGAAACAAACTGCTCTTTCAGTGCCCCTGGAAACATGCCGTGCAAATGGCGGATCATTTCGGATGGCAGCAGGGCCTTGCCTTCTTCATCCGCTGTCGCATAACTGATCCAAAGCTTACGGCTCGCTGTAGTTAGTGTATTGTAAATCAGAAAACGCTCATCCAGCAGCTTGCGGGAAGAACCTGGAGCAAGCTCCATCCCGGCATTCTCCAGCAGCATACGTTCCCCTTCCGAGAGGATGCCGTCTTCCTTGAATTGGGCGGGAACAACCCCTTCATTGAATCCCAGTAAAAAGGCATACTTGACTCCCGATACCCGGGTGCGGTCCATAGTTCCCACCAGCACCTGATCCAGCGCAGGCGGCACCAGCCCCATCTTCAGTTCAGCCAAGCCTGTCTCCAGTACCCCGGCAAAAACGTCAAACTCCATTCTTTCGTTACCCATCATCTCGGCAATCTGATCCAGCAGGTCCAGTACCGCTCCCCATAGCTGGGTATGCTCGCGGGCCGCTTCAGGCTGCCCCAGCCCTAACGCCTTGGCACTCATCTGTTCCAGCTTGCGTGCGGCGTCCGTGTCCTGCAGAAGAAAATAGACCGCCTTGCACAGTTCCAGTCCGCTGCGGCTTGTTTTGACCCGCTTCTCAAAAGCCTGAAGCGGACCTGTAATAATCTCCCGGCATGCTTCCATTCTTGCCAGGAGCACTTCATCCACGACTCTCTCGCCTTCCAGCGACAGACTCGGAATTCCTTTCCAGGACCGGCCATTCGTCCAGCGGTGGCCCTGAATACCGCAAGCCAGCACATAATTCTCCAGTGCATCCATATCGGCGCGCGTCACACTGTAGTCCATCGGCAGCAACAGCTCCGTCTTCACACAGCGGAACACATCCTCATACCGCCACCGTCTGCGTACCACATCAAAGGCAGAGCGGATAAATTCTACTAGCGGATGATGCAGCTCATTCATCTTTTGATCAAGGAAGAATGGGATTCCGTAGTCCTGGAACAGGGGAACCACAAGCTGTTCATAGTCGGCAATATTGCGCATAAATACTGCCATCTCCCGGTATTTTGCACCTTCCTCACGAGCAAGACGGAGCATCTCCCTCAGGCTTCCTTCTACTTCGGCTCTGCGCGAAGCTGCCGCAGTAAGGGTAATCGCATCTGCAACCTCTGAAGCGGCACCGTTCCAGCGGATTCGCCGGCCAAACCCCTTCTCCAAATGGGCAAGGACAGGACTTCCGGCAAAACGCGGCAGCACCGGTGGTGCCAGAAGTTCATCCCATACCGTCAGGCCCATTTCCTCTGCCATTCCGCGAAGCTTAATACAGGTTACTGCTGCGGGATGAAACAGCTCCAGCTCATGAGGCTGCATGCCCGCAGGATATATCCGGTCCAGTGTCAAAGCGACCGTGACTTTAGCGGCATATTGCATCAGCTCCCGCAGCACGACAAATTCCTGTGTTGTGAAGCCGTGAAAACCGTCCACCCAGATTTCCGCACCGCGAATATAAGAAGACTCCTGAATATGTTCAGCCAGCTCAGCCAGCCGATCCTCCTCATCGATGTACAGCCGGGACATTTCCTGTTCCAACTCTCGGAACACCATATGTACATCATCCAGCTTGCTTGCGAGAATGGGACTTCGCCCTATGGAGTCCCGCATTCGGGCGATCTGCTCCTCCAGATCAGCAGTGCCCAGGCAGCAGCGCTTCAGCTCCGTATGCAGTTGGCTAAGCCGTTCTACAAAGCCCGGTCTGTCGCTTGATTGACCAAACAGCTTCAGCTCTTCCTTGCGGCGGCTGATGATCTTGTAGATCAGCATCTTCTTGCCTTCCTCGCTGATCGGCAGACTCGCGCTGCCTCCGGTCTCCTGCTTCACCCGGTAGGCCAGCCGCGAGAAGCTCAGCGTCTGGGCACGGATGCTGCCCTTCGTCTTGCCCGTCTTCAGCAGCCCTTGCTCTGCACCGAAGGAGCCCTGCTCCGGGACAAGCACAATAATCGGCACACCCAGTGGTTCCGCTTCGAGACGGGAGGAGATATCCTCCCATATTTTCGTAGTCTTGCCGCTACCTGAGCGGCCAATCAAAAAGTGTACTGTCATCACAGTAAACCCCTTCCGTAGCGGAGAAATAGTTAAAGCTATAACATGCTATACGAGTTTTATAGGTGCTACCTGCGTATAGGAATGCAAACAGGTTCTGTTCATATTCCATCTATAATCCGAAAATATTCAAGTGAATCCGTCCCAATATTATAGCATACCTCTTCCAGCAAGAACATACGTTTGCCATTCTTTGCATATCTCCATCTAGGATATTCTGGATTCTCCTTTTTACACAAAGAGCCCCTCCGGCTGCCGGAGAGGCTCTTCTATACAGATCTATTTGCTGCGTACTTCAAAAATGGCAAATTTCAAGTAATGGCCTTCGTCCACACCGAGAATTTGCGGATGGTCTTTGCCTGCGGCCCGCCACTCGATCAGACGCAGCACTTTACCCGCATCCTTGGCGGCCTCCGCGATAGTGTCTAGGAACAGCTGCGGCTGCATGTGATAGGAACAGCTTGCCGTTACGAGATAGCCGCCCTCGTTGACGAGCTTCATACCGTGCAGGTTGATGTCCTTGTAACCGCGGCAAGCGCCTGCAACCGCACTCTTGGTCTTGGCAAAAGCAGGCGGGTCCAGGATAACAACATCCCAGGTGCGCCCGCCCCCGGCGGTCATGGGTTTGGCGGTATCCGCTTTGGCCGCGGTTTTAGCACCCGGCTTGGCATCCGTTTTGCCGGTGGCCCGCTCAGAGCGTTCTTCCACGCCTTTGACCTGGTTGCGCAGGAAAGCAAAAGCATCGTCGACCACAAATTCCACACGATCGGTGAAGCCGTTCAGCTCCACGTTAGCTTTGGCGCTCTCAATCGCATGGGCAGATACATCAAGGCAGGTGACCTTCTTGGCCCCGTATTTGCACGCATGGAGAGTGAAGCTGCCGGTATGTGCGAAGCATTCCAGTACTGTTGCACCGTCCCAGTAAGGGAAAGTGACCGGTTTGCCGCTTTTGTTAACCGGAAGAGTCTGAAGCGTCCCATCTTCTGCCGTAACCTCCTGGAGGGTAATGCCGCTTCGTCCACCCCAGCCTTGGATCAGCGGAGCAATGGAAGCCCTGTTTTCCCGCTGGTCAAAAAAGTATCCGGTCTTCTGACCTTCTTCTATATCTACAATCACCTTGAGGCCGTTCTCACTCACAGTGATATGGCGCGGACACTCCCCGTACAGCACGCCGGTTCTCTGTTCCAATCCTTCAAGCTCGCGTACACTTACATCACTGCGCTCATAAATACCTCGCGGCACTACAACCTCTACAAGCGCCTGTACAATCTGGTCGCGGCACTTGTCCATGCCCAGCGTCAGCAGCTGCACTACCAGGACATCACCGAAGCGGTCGATGATCAGCCCGGGCAGAAAATCAGCTTCCCCGTATACCAGGCGGTACGCATCCGCTCCAGGCAGAAACCGTTCTCTATGGTGCAGACAGCTCGCAAACCGCTCGGCAAAAAAAGCGGTATCCATTGCCGCCAGCGGACCCTGAGATAGAATTCTTACCCGGATCTGCGAAGCAGGATTGTAATACCCTGTCCCGAGAAATCTGCCTTGATGATTAAGTACATCTACCAATCCGCCTGCCTGCGGATCTCCGTCTACGGATGCGACTTCACTCGCATAGACCCACGGATGGCCCTGCTCCAGTCTTTTTTTACGGCTGCGTTCCAGAATAACCGATGCCAATACCTTCAACTCCCTGTTCTTGTTATTGATTTGTATACATGTCCACTTCATTGCATTCATATATTGGTGTACAACCCCGTTCAAAGGAGCTTGTCCCTATGATCCGTGATCTGCTGTTCCCTGTCATATATGGTCTTGTCATTTTCCTCGCCGGCATGAAACTGATGGAGGCTGCGCTGGCGAGGCTCGCCGGCCCTCTGCTTACGAGAAGTCTGCGCAAAGCAACTTCCACGCCCCTAAAAGGCCTGATTGCCAGCAGCCTGCTGTCAGCACTGCTGCAGAGCAGCACTGCCGTAACGGTGCTCACCATCGGCATGGTTAACGCCGGACTGCTGACCTATGCCCGGACGCTGGGTATCATCCTGGGCAGCAACATCGGCACCTGCCTGACCACAGAGCTGATCGGTCTGCAGATCAGCTCGATGGCTGCGCCGCTGCTGGTCGTATCGCTCTGTATGTGGGCGGTGGCCGTCATGCTCGGCGAGCGGCCGTCCCAAGGCTCAAGGTTGGCGGACGCCATACGCAGCATTTCCACCCCCCTGCAGTTCCTCAGCCTGGCGGTGGCCGGGTTTGCAATGGTCCTCTGGGGCATTGCGGTCATGCAGTCTATCGGTCCCGCACTTCAGGCCAGCGGCCTGTTCCAATGGTTCCTGGACCATGCGGCAACCAGTGCGCTCTGGGGCCTGGCTGCCGGAGCCTGCCTGACCGCAATGCTGCACAGCAGTGCGGCGGTCATCGGCATGGCGATGGGCCTTGCAAGCTCCGGGGTAATGCCGCCGGCGCTTGGCATCGCCGTCGTGCTAGGGGCCAACATCGGCACCTGCGTCACCGCCATCATCGCCGCTATCGGGGGCTCGGCTTCCGGCAAGTTCGTCGCCGGGTCACATGTCGTGCTGAATGTCGGCGGCGCCCTGCTGTTCCTGCCCTTCATTCAACCGCTGCAATCCTTGTCTGCCTGGATCGGCGGCGGTCCTGCCGCTCAGCTCGCCCATGCCCAGACGATCTTCAATGTCGTCTGTTCACTTGGCGTGCTGCCGCTGTGCTACCTGCCGGTATGGACCCGGCTGGAGCAACGGCTACAGGGATAACTGTCCAGAATGCATTATCGCTGTACCATTATACTTCAATCAGCCCTACAGTTCTAATGCTTGTTTAAGCGCTAAGAAAAAAGACCTGTATCCCCTCATAAAGGCGGATTAACAGGTCTTGATGTTCTGCGTCAGAAGATCCGGTTGTACCGGATAAACATCCTATTTTACTGTAACAGATACTGTTACTGTTTTATTGTTGAACTTGCCTTTGATTGAGGTTGTTCCTTTGCTAACTGCAGTGATCATTCCGGAATCGTTCACCTTGGCCACGGAAGGCTTGGAGCTTGTCCAAACCGTGCTTCCAGTGACAATGGCTGTCTTGCCGGTATCATACAGAGCAGTCACTACCACAGCTTGGGAAGCACCTGCTGCCAGATACAGCCTGGTTTCACTGATGGTAATCTTGGTCAGCTTAGGTACTACGGTAATTTTGACAGTTGCCGTGATTCCCTGGTAAGACCCGGTAAGTGTTGCTGTACCTTCGCCAACAGCTTTTACAGATGTTCCTTTAACCGTAGCCACTTCCAGATTGGAGGAGACCCAATCCATAGCACCGGAGAAATTCGCTGTTTTTCCGTTAGAGAAGGTTCCAGTCACTTTAATTGCTTTGGAGGACTTGAGATTCATTTCAAGTGTGCTTGGCTCTATGAGCAGTTTGACGACCTTCTGCTCAATTATTACAGGAATACTGATTGTCTTGTTGGAATAGGTTCCCTTCAATGTGGCAGATCCTTTGGCCAATCCCTTAAGGGTTTTGCCTGCAGTAGTCTGCTTGATTACAGCATTGCTGCCGCTAAGCTCCCATTTTACCGTCGCGGAAACATCCAGCTCATCCCCGTTCTCAAGCACTGCCTGAACTGCAGGCAGCGGCTCCTCTTCACCAATAACCAGTCCCAGTGCTTCCTCTGGTCCGATCAATACAAGCACTTTATTCAGAACGGTCACTTTGACTTCAACACTCTTGCTCCGGATCGCAGAAGAAGGAGCAGTTACTGAATTCCCCTTAATCTTGCCTGTAAGGGTTACCGTACCGGCTTTACCGCCGACAAGCTTTCCGTCCTTGATCTGAGCAATTTCTTCGTTGGCGGAAGTCCACTCTATTTGATCACTGATGTCGAGCTTCGTTCCGTCATATTTCGTTCCGCTTACTTTTGGCAGGCTTACAGTATCCGCCGTGTAGAGCTCCTGCTCAGTTTTTTCTACAGTCATATCTGTAAGATTCGGGTATACAGTCAACTTGAACGACTTATTGACACCCAGATAATCCCCTTTGATAACAGCCGTTCCGACTGCTTTGGCTGTTAGTGTTGCCACAGCATTTTCAGAAGCTACCGTGTCGGCCGTTACTGTCGCTGTCAGTTGGTTGTCAGAAGTCCAGATTGTGCCTGCTGTTTGATTTTTGGTTGAATTCACGGCATCCCGCACAAATGATTTAACCTTCAGACTTTCCCCAAGGAACAGGAATTGATCTCCATCCGGCGTGAGCTGCAGCGCCTCATACGGCGAACGCACATAGACATCAACCGATTTGGACACGCCCAGGAAGCTGGCTGTAATAACAGCCTTACCAGGACCGAGTACTGTAATCATACCTTTGTCTACCTTGGCAATGCTCTCGCTAGAGGTTGTCCAGTTGGCATCTTTAGCAATATCTTTCTCCGGGCTGCTCTCTGTGGCTTTGGTCATTGCACTCAATTGCAGCGGAGAATCTCCAACGACTAGTTCTAGCTCTTTCACAGCTGCGTCTTTAGCCTTCAAGACAATAGCCGAATAGGGCAGCTGTACCACGGCTTTGAAGGTGGCAGTCAAGCCTTTGTATTTCGCTGTGATGGTTGACGATCCTTCACCCACAAGGGTAATCTTGCCATCATCAATGGTCAGTACATTGGTACTGGAGCTGGTCCAGTCCGCATCAGCAGTCACATCTTTTACAGAAGTGGCCGAATCTCCGCCAACGACTTTGGCTTTGACCAGCAGTGTCTCTGGGGTGTCGCCCAGCTTATAGTTGCCATCGGAGCTGCGCTCCAGTGTTAATTCCTTATAGGGATAGCTTACAGATACTTCAATCGTAGCAACTGCATTGTTGTAGGTTGCTCTTATGATTGCCGTACCTGCACCTTCGGGCTTCAATAGTCCGTAGAGTACACTTACTGCACTCGTATTGGAGGAAGTCCACGTGGCCGCAGCCGTCACATCTCTTTTGGAGGAGGAGCCTTCCACGTTGGCATATACCTTAAGCTGCTTAGGTGTCTGGCCTACGGTAAGCTCTATTTTTGCAGAGCTGTCGAATTCAATGGAATTGATGTCACCAGTAGCTGCGAAGACGTTTACCGGAAGAGCTACAACAGTCAGCAATATCATAATGAGGAGCATTTTCGTCATTTTCCTGTACACAGTCATTTGTTCTCTCCTTAGGCATTGAAATTATTAGTGCTTGATTTCCACACTCTTCCACTATATCGACAATTAGAGCCCGAGTCTTTACCCTTAGTTCCTTTTATTTTGAGTTCAAGCCAAATTCAGGACTTTCTAACTATATTGTCTTTATCCCTAACATCGATAATGCTTTGCGTAAAATACGGATATTATTGGAGTATGAATTCCCGGTTCCACGGGTCCAGGCCACCGCCGGTTCATGCCATTCTACAGCGTTAATCTCTTCGGTCTGAGCCTTGGTCTCTCCGCCTACAGCTTCTACAAGAAAGTAATGAACCTCCTTATTCACTATGCCGTGAACCGGATGCTGAAACGTGTATTTAATAACATCAATCGGTGCTCTGATCACTCCGACCGTCCCTGTCTCTTCACAAATCTCACGCAGTGCCGTCTCCTCCACGGTCTCGCCTTGCTCCATCTTACCTTTGGGCAGCGAAATTTTACCATAACGGTCCACAATAAGCTGAATTTCCAGACCGGCAGCCCCTGTCCGGTAGACTACCCCGCCCGCTGAAATCTGCTTGTACGCCATATTCATCCTCCTAAAAGTTTTGCCTGCATTACTTCATGATTGTGCTTCAGGCAAAACTTACTTCGTAAGCATATGCCCCTCTGATTTTATTACCCAAATAGAAAAACAGCCCCACAAAGTGGGGCGTAGAGTTAAACTGCAGCTAAGCTGGAAAAAGTAACACTAACCGGAACTCTTCTATGTCCGTTCATAATTTAATCCCTCTACACGATCTGACTAAGCCCGCTCCGGCTTACACTGACCAGCTCACCGCGGCATTCATTCACTCCGGCTTCCGTAATCTTCACCTGGCAGAGCTCTCCCTGCAGCGAATCATCGCCGCCAAAGAAAACCTGCAGATAGTTATCGCTGAAGCCATGCTGGGTGCTGCGTTCTGGAGCGTCTTTGGCTGATCTTTCAGCAATAACGGAGACTGTCTTGCCTACGAACTTGCGGGCGTATGCCAGCTGCATTTCTTCGGAGAGGTCAATCAGCTGCTGTACGCGGGCGTTCTTAATCTCTTCGTCCACCTGGTTCAGCATCCGTGCTGCCGGCGTACCCGTCCGTTTGGAATAAGGGAATACGTGCATTTCGGAGTAGTTGACAGCCTTCATGAAGTCATAACCGGCGCGGAACATTTCCTCGGTTTCACCCGGGAAGCCGACAATGACGTCAGTGGTTATGCCTACATCCGGCATCGCCTGGCGGATCAACTCCATTTTGGCGTAATACTCTTCTGTTGTATATTTACGGCGCATCGCCTTCAGCACTTCGTTATGTCCGGCTTGGAGCGGAATATGCAGATGTCGGCACATTTTGGAGCTGCGGTTCAAGACCTCAAGCAGCTTCCCGTCAATCTGACTGGCCTCGATAGAGCTGATGCGAACCCGTTCCAGCCCGTCTACTTTGTCCAGCTCCCAGAGCAGGTCAGCGAGACGGTAGTTGTCCAGATCATCACCATAGCCTCCGGTATGAATGCCGGTGAGCACAAACTCCTTGTATCCGGCTTCCACAAGTTGATGCGCCTGGGCAACGATCGACTTCGGATCACGGCTGCGCGACAATCCGCGCGACCAGGGGATGATGCAGAAGGTGCAGAAGTTGTTGCAGCCATCCTGAATTTTCATAAAAGCCCGCGTACGGTCGGCAAAGCCAGGCACATCCAGCTCCTCGAATTCCCGCGTCTTCATAATGTTGCGGACAGCGTTCACCGGTACGCGGGACTCCTGAATATTCTTCACATGAGTCATGATATGCTCACGGTCCTGGTTGCCGATCACAAGATCGACACCGGGAATATCAAGGATCTCGCCAGGCGAGGTCTGTGCATAGCAGCCGGTAACGGCAACAATCGCTTCCGGATTGCGGCGCACAGCACGGCGGATCATTTGGCGGCTTTTTTTGTCGCCCGTATTGGTTACCGTACAGGTGTTGATCAAATAGACATCGGCGGGCCCTTCGAAATCAACCTGCTCGTAACCTTCATTTTTGAAAAGCTGCCAGATGGCTTCAGTGTCATAGAAATTCACTTTACAACCTAAAGTATAAAATGCTACGGATGGCATTGTTCAAACTCCCCCCATTTCTCCGGATTCATAAAGTATACAGGCTGCGGCAACCATGCCTGCCGTCTCGCAGCGCAGAATACGCCGTCCAAGCCCGACTGAAACCGCTCCAGCCTCTTCGGCAGCACGGCATTCTTCAGGACTGAAACCACCCTCTGGGCCGACAACTACCATCACCTTGCCTGACGACTGCTGAGGTAGTCCGGAGAGCCAGGGAGCAGCAGCGCTTCGGAGCTGCAGGCCTTCTTCTTTTTCATAACAGAAATACACGGCGTCATACTCATTGAAGCTCTTCAAGAGCAGCTTCCAGGCAAGCGGAGAGTGCACTTCCGGAACGATGTTCCGGTGTGCCTGCTCGGCAGCCTCTTTGCAGATTTTGCGCCATCGCTCCAGCCGTTTGCTCTCCTTACGCTCATCATACTGAACAATCGTGCGCTCTGAGAGAAAGGGAACAAAACCCACCGCACCGATTTCGGTGCATTTCTGAATCACGGTCTCCAGCTTGTCTCCCTTGGGCAGACTCTGGGCCACGGTAATCTTGATCCTCGGCTCATGCGTCATATCCAGCATTTCCAGTATATTGACGGTCACTTCACCAATTTCAATCCCGGCAATTTCCACCAGCGCCTCACGGGACACTCCATCGCTGACAATCAGCTTGTCCCCGGCCTTGCCGCGCATCACCTTCGCAATATGACGGGCGTCTTCGCCGCTAATGACCACCGTTTCCGGATGAAATTGCTCCGGTGTAACGAAATAACGCTGCATCTTCTCATCATCCTGTCCTTATTCAGCATAAAAGCGGCAGCGTTCCTGCTTCTCAGGTTCCCTACCGCCGCTCTGTACACCTATATTCCTCTAAAAATGCCACATTACATCATACAACGTTTGCCTGGCTGTGAATAGTCCCAGTTACAGGCTACTGCCTCCAAACAGCTTGAAGAACATTTGAAAAAAGTCGTTACCGATTTGCATTGCCCAATGGTTCAGGGGTTGAATGGTGTAGGCCTGCAATCCAGGAATGAAAATAATTAGCAAAAAGAGGAAAACTGTCCACTGCTCATATTGCTGCATTCTTCCACGAATCGGACGCGGTGCCACATCCTCCAGAATTCGGTAACCATCCAGCGGCGGCAGTGGAATCAAGTTGAACAGGAAAAGGAAGAAATTAAATGGAATGAACATATTAAAGAACCAGTACACCGCCCGCAGCAGATGTTCATTTGTAATAGAGCCAATGACCCCGCTAGCATGCAGAGCAGCGTAGATGATCGCTCCGAGAATGCCCAGCAGTAGGTTGCTAACTGGGCCCGCTGCCGAGACGATCACGCCCATCAGGCGGGGACGGCTGAAGTTGTCGCGGTTCACGGGAACCGGACGGGCCCAGCCGAAGCCGGCGATGAGCAGCAGAATAATTCCGAACAGATCAAAGTGAACCGCAGGGTTAAGCGTCATCCGGCCCAGCATCCGTGCGGTAGGGTCGCCGAATTTATTGGCAAAATAAGCGTGGCTGAACTCATGTACCGTAAATGCGATTACTATCGTAATCAGAAAGAACGGGAGCTGCTGCAAAGGATATACTAAAACTCGATCCAGGAAATCCATCTTTACCTCTTTCCGGCTGTAAACGCCACCCAATCTTCTTCACGGGATACTTCCCTAATCTCAAAACCGGAAGCTGCCAGCGCTCCAGCAACAAGCGCTTCCTTATCCTTATAGATGCCGGAGGTAATATAGATTCCGCCCGGCTGAAGTGCACGGTAGACATCATCCGTGAATAATACAATAATCTCTGCCAAAATATTGGCTACCACGATTTTGACCGGCAGGGTAACACCAAGACCCGCTTCGCTTGACGAAGCAGCAGAAGCAACCTCAGGTTCCGCCACATGGCCGGGTCTGGCTGAAGGCCACATCTCTCCCGCCGCCGAATCCAAAGCCCGCTCGCCGCCCAAGAGCGACAGAAGATCGCTTTCCTTTACCGTAATCTCTTGCTGCATCCGGTTCAGCGCCACATTCTCCCGCGCACTTTCTACCGCTACCGGGTCCAGATCCAGTGCCAACACCGATTTAGCGCCAAGCAGCATCGCACCTACGGCAAGAATGCCGGAGCCAGTACCCACATCGATCACCTCTTCGCCGCCTTGGATATGCTTTTCCAGTGCGCGCAGGCAGAGTGCCGTGGTTGGATGTGTTCCGGTTCCGAAGGCCATGCCGGGATCCAGTTCAATAATCTTTTCATCCGGGCCTTGAGGCGTGTATTCCTCCCAGGTCGGCTTAATGGTCAACCGTTCCGATACACGAAGTGGCTTGAAATACTGCTTCCAGGCATGGGCCCATTCATCTTCATCTACCGTTTTCCAGGAAATCAGCGCTTTGCCGGGGTCAATCCCGAACTCGCGCAGCTCCGCAACTCTTGGAGCCAGTTCTTGGATAATATCGTCCATGGAGACAGTTTCGGCATAATAGCCCTTAATCACCGCTTCCCCTTCAGGGATATCATTGAGCGGTTCATCATATAGTTCACCGTAACGGGTGTCCCGTACCTTATTCAGCGTTCCTGATTCTTCAATGGAAACACCGCCTGCTCCGGCTTCATACAGCAGATTGGATATCATCTCCTGTGCTTCTTCTGTTGTATGTACCGTCAGTTCGTGCCATAACATGTGTGTGGGTCCTCCTAAAAGTTTTGTAACAATTGAATATTTAACAGTATACCATTTCTTCCCCACGTAGCGCCAAACTGCGGATTATCTCCCGGACATCAGCCCTTTTTGGTGACAAAAACAATCTGTCGTATGATCATCCACCATGCCGGAGGCCTGCATAAACGCATAACAGATGGTAGAGCCCACAAACTTCATTCCCTTCTTCTTCAGCGCTTTGCTCATCTGGCCGGACTGAGGACTGGTAGCCGGAACTTCAGACCGTGTTTCCCACCCGTTAATCACTGGCTCTCCGCCGGTAAAAGTCCAGAGATATTTAGCGAAACTCCCCTCTTCCCGGCAAATCTGCTGATACACTACCGCATTCTGAATAATTGCATTAATTTTCAGCCGGTTGCGGATGATTCCCGTATCCTGCATCAGTGCTTCGATTTTGGCTTCGTCATACAGCGCAATCTTCTGCGGATCGAATTCGTCGAACACTTCACGGAAGTGCTCCCGCTTCTTCAGAACCGTATACCAGCTCAATCCGGCCTGCATCCCTTCCAGCATCAGCAGCTCAAACATTTTCCGGTCATCGTACAGGGGTTTGCCCCATTCCTCATCATGATAAGCCATATACAGCGGGTCTTCATTGACCCATCCACAGCGTGTAATATTCACAATCAGGCTCTCTCCTTCTTCTGCTCAGACAGTTATCTTTCATGATTCTCGTAATAAGCCTCATCGGCATATTTGGGGTCCGTTCCTTTTAAATAAGCCAATAGCAGCCCTGGACGCTTCACCAGCACCCAATCGCCCGCTTGGTCAAATTTACGGCAGGAGGTAATCATATGGGCTTTGGTAATCGTACCAAATTTCTTGCCATTCCGCTTCCCCCACTTCTTCAGACGCAAGGCGAAATCGGCATCCTCGGTCATCAGCAGCTCTTCATTAAATCCCCCAATAGCCTCAAAATCAGACTTGTAGCACCAGAAGATCCCTACAGATATAGCCCCGTATTTAAAAACGAGCGGGATCATCAACATGAGCGTTGACACCACAATCCCCAGAGACATACGCTCGAATCTGGCCGTTGTGCCCCCTCCGATATAAGTACCCAGCGAGAGCAGTCTGTCCATCTCAGTCAGCATCCCCTCAGTCATTTGGCTATCCGCATCAATTGTGACCAGTATTTCTCCTCAGGCTGCTGCGGCACCGGCATTTCGGATCTGTGAGAGATTTTTGCGGTCATCGTGAATAACTATACAGTTATAAGACTTCGCTATCTCTTCGGTTGTATCTGTACAGCGGTTAAGAATGACAATTTCCTCCACCTGATCCGGAAAAGACTCCGCCGCCGCCGCAATGGACTGAAGGCATTTGGTTATGTATTTCTCTTCATTATGTGCGGGAATTAAGATAGAAAACTTGATCTCTCCCTGCACCTCAGGGCCGGCAAAAGGGGTGTTGCTCATAGGGGGCTCATCCTTATTTTTTCCAGTAAAAAGCCTCCCTTACCATACGTAGTCAGCGGGGATTCGTTGCAAAAGTAAAGAGGTGCCCTCACCCCCCAATGGGTCTGGACACCTCCAATGCTAAAAATCGTTTACGTATTTTTTCTAATAATCACAGCGGATTTAAGGCTGCAGTTGTACCCGCGTCTCTTTGTCCGGATCGTCTGTTGTGTAGTAGTACATATAGAGGGAAACCTCTCTGTCTTTAAAGTCTTTATAGACATCAATGGCTTTATTATTCCCGTCCCCGCTAAAGTTTGCGGTTACGGGTTTGCCAGGCAGTTTGTCGTAGCTCTCGCCCAGATGAGTCTGGTTAATCCCGCCAAAATGAGGGTCGTCACTGCCAGTTTCAATGTACAGGTCTTTTCCCTGCATGTAATACGTCCACTCCACAGGATAACCGCCAACATCGCGGATCAAGGTCTGTTTCTGGGTCGATATATTCTTTAAAAGTGTCGGAGCTTTATCTTCGGTATGAATCGTCACTTTATATTTTCCAACAAAAGTGATCGGTGTGCCCTCGTCAACCAACAGTCCTGCAGGACGCTCAAAACGGAGATTGAGTAAAGTAGGGTCGTCCTTCAAATATCCAAAAAATTTCCCCTCAAGCGTTTTGCCGCTTACCTCTAAAAAATATTTTTTATACGGCATCTGCCTTCTGAAGCTTTTGCCCTCAGTTCTTACAGAGAGACGGATTTGCGTGGGGGTAACCGCCAATTTTTCAATCGTATTCTCTGTATCGCCCGTCTCCAGCGGAAGCTGCAGTGCCTTTATATGCGTTCCGCTCTCCATCTGCTTTTTGCTCAATTGCAGGTCAAAGGACCATGGTCCGGAGATGTTCTGTTCCTGCTTAGAGTACTCCAGCTTGAAGGCAGTCTGCCCTGCAGTGATATCGTCCGTCTTTAAATACTGCCTCATCTTGTATTCCCCGTGTTCCCCCGGTTCACCAAAGGTGCCACCTGACAAATCAGTTACCCTAGTCGTGCCGTTGTATGCGACAATCTGCGGAAATATCCCTTCCTTGTTCATAGGATCATCGAAAGTAACGGCCGAAGAAAGCAGCAGCTTATCTTTGCTTTGGGTAAAGGGCTGGACTTCTACCTTTTGCATGCCCCCCTTGCCTATTGGAAAGCTCTGCATCTCCATGGATTTGATGTCAAGTGGAATCTCCAGGTCCTGAACACTTACGGCTGTCACTGCATCTGCAGTTAAAATAATCTTCGCTGTATCCTGACCCGGTGTCCAATCACTCTCAAAATAACCGTTATACCTCTGATTTTCCTCATCCCACTGCTCGTAGTTATATTCACCTTCCTTGTAGCTGCTATTCGTTCCCTTTAAGGTCATACCCTTCACATTCCAGAAATCGGTTTCTCTATGCTTCCCAACATCTAGACTATAAAGTATGACCGTTCGGTTCTCATCCACAATGGCTGTCTGAAGCGTAAGCGTCACCCCATCCTTAGTTATGGATTGGCCCAAATACTGTCCAAGGTTCTGATCTAATGCCGCCTGAATCCCCTCATTGCTGCGTAAAAGGTTACCCCAATCATAGTGAATCGCCGCATATACAGGAGCCGCAGCCACAAGCACACTAAGCGAAACTACAGCTGCAATTTTGCTCCAGCTTCTTGGACGGCGGGGAATAGCAGAAGCTCTGCCTGCCTGTAACCAGGAGGAGTCGCTTTCTGCTTGCTCTATGTGTGTCCACATCTCATCGAAATCAGGATAAGTTATGGCTTGGTCTTCATTTAATTGACGCTTGAGTGCATCTTCCAGTTGCTTCATAAGGTTCTCCTTTCCACGCCTCTTCCGGCATCCCAGCTTCCAGCAGCACGTTCTTCATCAGCTTCAGGCCCTTGTGCAGTCTTGATTTGGTTGTTCCGAGCGGAATGGACAGCGCCTCCGACACTTCAGCCAGGCTGAAGTCGTGCATGTACCTCAAGGTCAGCACCGCCCGGATCTTCACAGGAAGCCGAGAGAGATGAACCACCCACTCCTGCGAGGTTTCTTTTTGCTCGATCAGCCCTTCTACTGATTTCGCCATACCTCTTCCCTGAAACAGATGAAGATTGTCCGCCAACTTGTGCTGCAGGCTGCGCCTGCGCTTCAGATGATTCAGGCAGGCATTTACCGTGATTTTCATGATCCAGGTTTTGAGATAATCAATACTCTGCCAATTGCTGCGAAAAACCGTAATAAAAACCTCCTGGCACAGGTCCTCAGCATCCGCCGCATCATGCACCATGTAATAGCAGGTCCGGTACACATCCTTATTGTAGGTTTCGAACACTTCCCGGTTGCTCTCCAACTCATGCGCCCTCCTTTCTTGTTTCCTTATGTATTCAACAAACCAGCCCTGTAAAAGGTTCATTTCTGGAGTATTAATCAAAAAAAATAGCATGGATACCTTTCGTAAAAAGGTCCATGCTGTTTATATAGTCCGGTCAGATAATATTCAGCACTTCACGGGCTTGGGTATCCAGTTCCTGCGCTGAGGTTGCGATTCCGGTGAACTCCTGCAGGGCGACCTCAACCTGCCGCTGGCTTTCTTCTACACTATTTTGAACCTGGTCTATTCCTGAGGACATTCTGCCAATCTCCTCTGTAATACCTTTTACGCTGTCACGTACCTCAGTGATAGAATCCTGAACCATAGCCGACAGCTTTCGGACTTCTTTGGCCACCACATCGAACCCGCGCCCGAATTCACCGGCGTGTGCAGCTTCAATTGCCGCGTTAAGCGCGAGCAGATGGGTTTGCGAGGCAATATCACGGATCGTCTGTACCACACCTTGAATTTCTCCAGCTTTATGTTGCAGATTGACCAGCGTCACGGTATTCTCACTCGAGACTCCGGCGATTTTGTCAATGCTCAGCAGCAGCTCCTGGCTCCGCTCAATCCCTTTTTCTGCACGCTGATTCAGACTGTCGGCCATCTCCTGCATTCGCTCCACTACATCGCTAATGTTGATTTGCCTGGAGGTAATATTAGTTGCGACCTTGGTCACACCGATGACCAGCTTGTCTGTCTCATCAAAAATAGGCATATACGTAGCCTCCAGCCATACCGGATTGCCCTCGGAGTCCATCCGTTCGATTTTATCCTGAAAGCTCTTGCCGGAGAGTAAATCCTGCCAGAACATTTCATAATCCGGACTGTTCACGAATGCAGGAAAACAAAATTCACGGTGTTGCATCCCGTACATATCCTGTGATCTGTATTTCATTGAACTGGCGAAAACCTCATTGACATAGGCCACTTTGCGCTCAAGATTAAAGCGGATCAAGGCGAGGTTTTTTTCCAAAGCTCTAATAACGAGGGCATCTGTAACTTCCTGGGCCGATACATTCTCCATAATGACTTCTCCCCGTAACACTCAAATTTATGATCCTGCGAACTTCAAATTTTCACTTTATCCCTTTTTCATATTAACGGTTAAATCAGAGCTTTGGATTACAAAAATGAAGAAATTGTTCCATAAATCGTTACGGTAAAAAAACAATTTTATACTGCCTCCACAAAAAACAAAAAAACCGCAGACTTTTTGCCGGCGGTTTTGAGCCTTTGCAGCTAATTTCATTCGGAATATTTAATGCAGGATTTCCCGTTTGTTCACTTTAACACCGGATAACGATTGATCAAACATATCGAGAATAAAGAGAAAGCGTTCTGCTTCACGGAATACATGATCCGCCAGTAAAGGGTGAATGATGCTTTTGATCCGGCATTCATCGATTAGATCACGTGCGGTTTTCTTGAAATCACGCAATGATTTTACAGATACCCGATTTTCGTCCACGAACTGGCTGAGGAGCGGAGGCGTTTGAGATTGCGGTCGCATGTGGCTCAAATCCATGGCCTGAAACAGCAGCTTATCAAAATCATTACTGAATTCCCGTGCCTGATCGACCAGTTTCCGTTCTGACGGGTCCAGCAAATGACCAATGAATTTGGCATGATCGGCCATGATCTTCAGGAAAAAGACATTCTCATCAATTATGGCATCAGGCAGCGGTTCGAGTCTTCCCGAATTAAGCTCCTCCAAGCGGTTTCTGAAATAATTAGCCTCCCGGCTAACATGATCCACCAGTAAAGGAAAATTCGTTTGTCCCGGAAGCTTGCATTGCAGGATCAGGCCCAGCACTTTTCTTTTGAACGCCCAGATATTGGTCGCCGCAATACGAACCTCCGTATTAAAAGCCTGAATGGTGTGGGGATCAACCCCAATCTGGAATTCATAGGACCTGCGCTCGATCTCCTCAAAAATAGCGTAAAACTGGTTGGCTTCATTCTTGAGCTGCGTATCCTCAGCCCTAAACCCCAAACCCAAAAAAAAGGAATGCTCCTTCATGATCCTGGACCAAAAACGTATTTCATCTAGCGACCGGGCCACAAATTCATCCAATGGCTATTCCTCCCTTGCATAAATGGAATCATCTACAGTTATGCATATGGAGTTTGGTTGTCCTCTATGATGGTTGTTGCCTAACAATTATTGCCGAAATAGGCTCCCGCTCAAATATACAACTTATCGGCAGCAACTATTGACGAACCAGCGGCAAAAAAATATCATCCACGATCTCCAAAATCGTTGAATCCGATACCGGCTCATGGGTGGTGAGGATTTCATAGCGCAATAAATCTGCAGGAAGAGAAATCACCCGCTCATTGATTTGTTCCAGTCTGACCTCACCACGCTTCTGCGCGTTTTTTAAAATGTTCTTCATGGCGATGTTCAGCTTATCTTCAGTTTTTGGACGCATCAGCTGCGAGGACAGGTCATTGCCGTGGTACTCCACCATCAGAGCATGCATGGTTTCCGCGCCAATCTTTTGCATGGGCTTCGAGATTCCCTGAAGCAGATTAATCACATCCTTGCGAAGGTCACCTGTTGCCGGGGCAAAAATATCCGGTTGGGGCACATGCTTGACGATGGCCGCAACCACAATCTTGACTTTGTTCGGCCAGCGGCGGTATATGGCAGTTTTGTTTGTTTTTGCCCGTACCGCAATATTCTCCATCGTCAGTTGGGCATATCCAACCTCTTCAAGTTCCTCCCAGGCAGCCTGCAAAATAGCATTCTCCAGGACATCGCCACGGCGGCGTGCGCCCTTGGGCTGATCCTCCTCCCCCTTTGATTGCTCAGGTGGAGATAACAGATCATTTTGCGTTTGATCCATAGCTATTCCTTCTTTCATATATATTCACCATTTTTTCATTGCATTTCAGGTAAAGATAGTATACCTTATTATCAATAAGGTACGGTACGTACCGTACCTTAAAAGGTGCATAGAAGGAGTCTTTACATGTCAGATATTCAAGCCAAACCTCAAAAAGCACAGATTGAAAAGCTCGATCCTGCTGTACTCAAAGTAGCCCTTGTACTGGTATTTGGTGCTCTAGCGCCGCTGTTTGATTCAACGATGGTCAATGTGGCGATAGACACACTCAGATATGATCTGAACAGCACTGTTTCGGTCATTCAATGGGTAATTACCGGATATATTCTGACCATGGGCATGGCAGTACCGGTTTCCGGCTGGGCTGTCAATCGTTTTGGCGGCAAAAAGGTATACATGTTTGCACTCGTTGTATTTTTTGCAGGCTCCGTTCTCTGCTCTCTGGCGTGGAATCCTGGCAGTCTGATCGGCTTCAGGCTTCTGCAGGGAGTCGGCGCAGGGATATTGATTCCTACCTTGCAAACAGTGCTTGTCCAGACCACGGGTGGCCGAAATCTCGGAAGGGTGATGTCGATTATCAGTGTGCCAACCTTACTGGGCCCCATTCTCGGTCCTGTCCTGGGCGGAATCATGATTAACGCCTTAAGCTGGCGCTGGATATTCTATGTGAATATTCCCATTACTATAATTGCCCTTTTGCTGGCCTGGCGGGGAATACCGTCTGACAAGCCGTCCCCAAGCAAACAGTCACTCGACATAGCCGGCCTTCTTCTCTTGTCACCAGCCTTCGCCACGCTCATTTACAGCATTGCCCAGATCAGTAATTATGGCGGTTTGAAGGGCAGCCGGGTAATCCTTCCCCTGGTGACAAGTCTCGTCCTTATGACGGCCTTTATCGTCTACGCTTTACGTACCAAAAAAGCACCGCTGCTTGACCTGCGTCTCTTCAAATCACGCATTTTTTCCGCTTCGAATGCTACAGTGTTCCTTGCAGGCATGGTCATGAACGGAGCTTTGCTCCTCTTGCCATTATACTATCAGCAGGTACGTGGTGAAAGTGTGCTCTATACGGGTGTACTGCTAATCCCTCAGGGGATTGGCATGCTGCTGACCAGAAGCTGGATAGGGAGGCTGTCCGACCGAATGGGCTCGCGGATCATCGTGATCCTAAGTCTACTTGTTACAGTAGCGGCAACACTGCCGTTTGCCTTCGCGGGTCCCGACACCAATCAGCTTCTGCTCTCAGCGGCGCTGCTGGTAAGGGGCGCGGCTCTGAACGGACTCCTGATTCCCGTTATGGTTTCGGCCTATAACGGATTACGCAAGGATCAGGTTCCACATGCAAGTATTTCAATACGGATTTTCCAGACCATCGGGGGAGCATTTGGAGCGGCCATACTGGCAACTGTCATCGCACATCAGCTTTCGGGCCATTCAGCACCAGATGCCCGGACGGTTGCAGACGCATTTCATGCAGCCTTTTGGTGGTCGATTGGATTCACGGTAGCTGCTTTTATTCCCTCAGTTTTCTTGTCAAAAGCTGCAGCAGCAAAGAAAGCCTGACCGATAGCTATGAGTTCTAGTCCAAAGAGGGGCCTGCAGCCACAAATGGCTGCAGGCCCCTCTTTGGCAGATTTCCATCAACCAACGTTCTTTATTTCTCCCATTATAAAAGAAGAAACGGTACACCATCCCATTCCATCCTTCTGGGACAGTTACTTTTTCGAACCATAATCCCCCATTTTAATACCCCAGACAGAATCCTTTTGGAAAGCTGCGGCTTCCCGCAACTCGGGCAATCTCGGGTCCTGAGGATAGTGCTGCTCCAGGTATGTGACAAAAGCCCGACGAAAGCCAATCTCCGCCTCCAGCTTGTTGAATTCATTCGGATGCTTACCCATCTCCGCAAGCGCGCTCTCCCAGCGGCTCACATCAGCGTTCTCCGACTGCCCGCTGCGGATCTTAACGGTTAGTTCACGCAGCTCTCCGTAAGCCCTTTTTACTTTGGAAGAGTAGACCTGCTTCTGGTTCAAAAAGGTTAGCAGTGCCACCACCAGGGCCAGCCCGCTCCATAACACGATGTTATCCATAGTAATCCCCCTATTTACCCTGTGTGCTTAATTATACTACGTATTCCTTGGCGGAAGCAGATACTTCTCTCCCTGCTAGTAATGCTCCTGCCACACTCTCTGCCCTAAACGCAAAAAACCCCACAGCCGTGGGGTATCTTCTATAATAAGTTAAGGTCTATTCCTTCTTCAGAATCTCATGAAGCTGACGTTTGTCAGCCTCCAGTGAGCGGTCCTGCGCCTCCAGGTCATCCATGTCTGCTTCTGCCGCAGAATAGACAACATCCTCGGCCTTCGCTTCATAGAGCATTTTCATTTTGTCCGTCTTAGAGAAGATTTTCGAGTTCTCTCTGTCCATTATAATCCCCCCCCTCCCATATAGATTCATCCCTATAAGATTGTATAGAGCCCTGAGGCATCAGATCGTTCCGCCAGCCTCTTCAATTAAGGACAGCGCCTGATCAAAAACCTCTGAATCAAGCACAACCGTCAGCAAAATATCTCGGCCTGTCGGCCCTCCCTCTCCGCCATGACTCATCCCGCTAGCACTTGAATCCGCTGCCGCCAAAATTCCGGCAGAATGACTGTCCAGCGTGGAATTAAGCGTCATGGTTGCCAGACTTGGAATATCCCCCGTCAACGGATTATTTCCTGAATATCGGGCGCCTCCCGGATATTTGCTGAACCGGTCTATCGACATATCAATAACCCGGAGGGATTGCAGCTTACGGGAGACTGCCTCTGCAGCTTCAGGACTTTTAAAATAAGCCAGTATATTTTTTTCAGACATCTATACCCCTGCCTTCCTGGAATGCGAAACGCCAATGTGTACAATTCTATTTTGCATTTAGGGGGAGAAATTTATGCGTAACCTATCAAAAGTGGCATTGCCTTATAACCTTTCTGCATTTCCTACAAAAAAACTAGGATTTAAAGGACATCTCCCCGTTTTTTTCCTTAATATGGTACAAAAGTAGTATATAACAACCCCCTGCTTAACTGTAAAAT